>DATKNH010000031.1 GCA_035541455.1 Syntrophorhabdales bacterium | reverse complement strand
AGCGGGAAGCAACTATGAAAGAGGCTCAGGCTGCATCCATGAAAACCATCGAAGAGGCGAGAAGAGAGCTCACCACTGAACTGGATCAGATAAAGGAGCGGGTAAAGACTGAAAGCGACGCTACCCTACAACGATTGTCAGGGGAGACTGACAGGCTGTCGCAAGACGTAGTAGCGCGAATACTCGGGAGGCGTGGCTCATGACACTGCCGGAACCCTGGTCGTTCATAGTAAAACTTTTTAATTTCGCCGTTATGGTCGCCATTCTGGTGAAATTCGCGGGCAAACCGCTCAAGAATGCCCTCCAGAGCCGGCGTAACGCAGTCAAGGAAAAGGTGGACGAGGCCGACCGCCTCTTGAAAGAGGCTGAAGCCCTTAAGAAGGGCTATGAGTCCAAACTTGGCGATCTCGATTCTGAGATTGAAGCCTTCCGCAAAAAAGCTATGCAGGAGGCTGAACAGGAAAAAACCAAGATAGTAGGCGAAGCTCAGGCCCTGGCCGAGCGTATCAGGCAGCAGGCCCGGCTCGCCTACGACCAGGAGATGAAAGACGCGATGTTGGCGGTGCAGGCCCAGATTGCTCGCCGTACGCTGCAGAATGCCGAGGCTGCTGTGAGACAGGCATTCAAAAAAGACGATCACGACAAGATGGTCGATGAATTTATTGCGAATCTGCAGGGACAGAAAAGAACATAGAGGCCGACATTGATAAGCCACTCTATCGCAAAACGTTATGCAAAGGCCCTGTTCGCGGCCGGTGAAAAAGACGGGAACTACCGGAAGTACCTGGATGAGCTCGGCAGCCTCCTTGAACTCGTTGAAATAGAGCCAAGGCTTAAGACTACACTCATGCTCCCTCTTCTGGAAATGGCAAAACGAAAGGACCTACTGTCAGAAGTGGTGCGTCTCCTTGCGCTGAGTCCTGCCGTGGCAGGCACAGTCCAGATGCTCCTTGAAAAGAACCGCATATCGTACTTGCCGCTGGTCAAAGAGGAATACGCCGGCCTCGTTGACGAAAAAGAGGGGCGGGTCAAAGGTGTCCTCTATACCGCTTACCCACTGACAGGCAATGCCAAAACCCGTATCGAGGAGGCCTTGAGCCAGAGACTGCAGAAGAAAGTGGAGCTCACAGTGACCGAGGATAAGGAACTGATCGGGGGAGTCAAAGTCACAGTGGGAGGTTTGAGGATCGACGGTACGATAAGGCGACAGCTCGAGATCCTTAACGAACGCATCATGAAGGAGTAGGATCATGGCGGTTAAAGCAGACGAAATAAGCAGGATCATAGAACAGAAGATATCCGGGTTCGAGAGAGAGATCGATCTCCAGGAGACGGGCACCGTTATCTCCGTTGGCGATGGTATCGCGCGCATCTACGGCCTTGAGAATGCCATGGCAGGCGAGCTCGTTGAGTTCCCGCACAGCATCGAAGGCATGGTTCTCAACCTGGAGGAAGATAATGTCGGCGTCGTCATCTTTGGTGAGGACTACGGAATCAAAGAGGGCGACCTCGTCAAGAGGACCTCGAGAATTGCACAGGTGCCTGTGGGTGAGGCGCTTATAGGCAGAGTCGTTGATGCGCTTGGCAACCCCCTCGACGGGAAAGGTCCGATCGAAACGAAAGAGTATAGAAACGTTGAGCAGCGCGCGCCGGGTGTCGTTGTGAGGCAACCGGTGAAAGAACCGCTTCAGACAGGCATCAAGGCCATAGATGCGATGATCCCCATCGGGAGAGGCCAAAGGGAGCTGATCATCGGCGACAGAGGCACCGGTAAAACGGCTATCATCATCGATGCGATCATCAATCAGAAAGGAAAGGGCGTCTACTGCATCTACGTGGCTATCGGCCAGAAGCGCTCATCCGTTGCCCGCATGGTGGATGTGTTGACTGCCCACGGCGCGATGGAATATACAATAATTGTGGCTGCGACAGCGAGCGATCCCGCACCTCTGCAATACCTCGCTCCGTTTTCAGGCACCTCGATGGGCGAATATTTCATGAATTCAGGAAGACACGCGCTCGTTGCTTATGATGATCTCTCGAAGCACGCTGTCGCGTACCGCCAGCTCTCTTTGCTGCTGCGCCGCCCGCCTGCTCGTGAGGCGTTCCCCGGCGACATCTTCTACCTTCATTCCAGATTGCTGGAACGGGCTTCGAAATGGGACGATGCGCACGGCGGGGGTTCGCTCACCGCGCTGCCGATCATTGAAACGCAGGCAGGTGACGTGTCCGCTTACATTCCTACGAACGTGATCTCCATCACCGATGGACAGATATACCTGGAGCCCGAACTCTTCTATTCCGGCATCAGACCCGCGATCAACGTCGGTTTATCGGTCTCGCGCGTGGGTGGCAACGCGCAGATAAAAGCGATGAAGCAGGTGGCCGGCAGGCTACGGCTGGAACTTGCCCAATACAGGGAGATGGCCGCGTTCGCCAAGTTCGGCAGCGACCTGGATAAGTCAACGCAGGCATTGCTCGCTCGAGGAGCGCGCCTGACCGAACTTCTCAAGCAGGACTTGTATGCCCCGTACTCGGTTGAGCAGCAGGTCGTGCTGCTTTTTGCGGGCACGAACGGTTACATCGATCAGTACCCGGAGTCGGCCCTTCTGAAATACGAGAAAGAGATGCTCGCCTTTATCGAGGCCGAACACTCTGACATATACAAGTCGGTGCGTGAAAAACTGCAGATTGAACCCGCGACGGAACAGAAACTGAAACAGGCTCTTGATGCCTTTAAGGAAAAATTCAAACCATAACGCAGATTAAACTATGGCGACATTACGCGACGTCAGACGGAAAATTAACAGCATACAAAGCACGCAGATTATCACCAGGACCATGCGCATGGTCTCTGCCTCCAAATTGGCCAGGGCCCAAGCCACGCTCGAGCGCATCACGTCGTATGCCGGAAAGATGGAAGAGCTATTGAAGCGCGTGGCCTCGCGCCTTCCCGACGATGCACATCCTCTTCTTGCAAGGAGGGAAGAGGTAAAAAATGTGCTTCTCCTTCCGATTGCATCTGACCGGGGCCTCTCCGGGGCGTTCAACATGAATATCGCGAAACCGGTGGAGGATTTTATCCGCACCAATCAGGCGACGTATGAAAAAATAGGCGTCTATCTCGTCGGCAAAAAGATACGCGATTATCTCAAGAGAAGACACATCCAGACAATGAAGGAATGGATAGATGTAAAGACTGTAGATCCTGGTGTGGTCGATGCTATCGCATCCGACATCACCAATCTCTACATGGACGGTGAGTACGACAAGGTATATCTCATTTACACGCACTTCAGATCAGCGGTAAGGCAGGAGGTGCTTTTCCAGGAGTTCCTTCCCATTAGCGTTGAAAAGAGCGAAGAGACGCTCGATTATCTCTACGAACCAAAGATGGAGGAGATCATTTACGATTTGATCCCTCAATTCGTGAAGACCAAGATATACTTCGCCCTGGCCGAATCACAGACATCGGAACATGCGGCACGGATGGCCGCTATGGAAAACGCCACAAACAATTGCGGTGAGATGATTACATACCTGACGCTGGTTTACAACAAGACACGCCAGCAAAGCATCACGAACGAAATGATGGATATTGTTGGCGGCGCAGAGGCCTTGCAAGGCGAGTAGAAGGAGGGATTCAGAATGAGTACTGAAGTGATGGGAAAGGTCGTACAGGTTATAGGAACGGTTGTGGACTTGCGTTTCCCGGCCGACAACCTGCCGCCCATTTTCGGGGCCGTATACCTGACCAACCCGACCATTAACGATAAACCGGAGAACCTGATCCTGGAGGTCGCTCAGCATCTGGGTGACAGCACGGTCCGCTGCATTGCCATGGAAACGACTGATGGCGTAAGGCGGGGCCAGGAGGCTCTTTACAAGGGTGAGGGTATCACGGTACCAGTCGGCAAGGAAGTGCTGGGCAGGGTGCTTAACGTTGTTGGCGAGGCTGTAGACGAGGGACCTCCGGTGAAAACCGCGAAAAGATATCCTATTCACCGGCCCGCACCAACACTCGTCATGCAGAACACCAGAATCGAGCTTCTTGAGACAGGCGTTAAAGTCATCGATCTTCTGGAGCCCTATCCCAAGGGCGGTAAGGTTGGACTCTTCGGCGGCGCAGGCGTGGGTAAGACCGTTATCATCATGGAGATGATCCACAACATAGCAATGCAGCACGGCGGCATATCCGTGTTCGGGGGGGTCGGGGAACGAACGAGAGAAGGCAACGACCTGTGGCTCGAGATGAAGGGCTCGGGCGTTATTGATAAGACAGCGCTGATATACGGGCAGATGACCGAGGTCCCCGGTGCGAGAGCAAGGATAGGCCTCACCGCATTGACGGCCGCAGAATATTTCCGGGATGAAGAGGGACAGGATGTTCTTCTCTTCATCGACAACATCTTCAGATTTACGCAGGCAAATTCTGAAGTCTCCGCGCTGCTCGGCAGAATGCCCTCGGCGGTTGGATACCAGCCGACGCTCGCTACCGATCTCGGAGAACTGGAAGAACGTATCACATCGACACTGCGCGGCTCGATTACTTCCGTCCAGGCCATCTACGTGCCGGCGGATGACCTCACCGACCCTGCTCCCGCGACCACCTTTGCGCACCTGGATGCCACGACCGTCCTTTCGAGGCAGATAGTGGAGCTTGGTATTTACCCGGCCGTGGATCCGCTCGATTCAACGAGCCGGATCCTTGATCCGAAGGTACTTGGCGACGAGCACTACTCTGTGGCCCGTGAGGTTCAGAGAATCCTGCAGAAATATAAAGAACTTCAGGACATCATCGCGATTCTGGGTATGGACGAGCTCTCAGAAGAGGATAAGGTTGTCGTGGCGAGGGCAAGAAAGATTCAGAGGTTCCTGTCGCAACCCTTCTTCGTGGCAGAAGCATTCACCGGGTCACCGGGAAAATACGTGACACTTAAGGATACGATCAAAGGATTCAGAGAAATCGTCGAAGGCAAACATGACGATCTTCCTGAGCAGGCGTTTTACATGGTTGGCGCGATCGAGGAAGCGGTCGAGAAGGCCAAGAAACTGATGGGTGACTAACGTGGCATTGCTACACCTTGAGGTCATCACCCCGGAGAGGGTGATGGTATCAGAAGACGTCGATATGGTGGAGGCTCCCGGTGCCTTGGGAGAGTTCGGAGTCCTGCCGGGGCACATAACCTTTCTTACTTCTATTGTGCCCGGTGAAGTACGCTACATGACAGGCAGCGAAACGCATCACCTTGCGACAAGCGGGGGATTCGCCGAGGTAGTGAGCGACAAGGTGACTTTCCTTCTCCAAACGGCTGAATTCGCCCAGGAGATAGACATAGAGCGGGCCAGGAGGGCAAAGGAAAGGGCCGAATCGGCGCTTGCGGGTATCTCTTCTGATGACAAAGAGTATAAAACGCTTGAACTGGCCCTGCTGCGCGCCGTCGCCCGAATTTCAACAGCATCCAAGATTTCTTCCTGATGGTTTCATCGCGATCTTCTCTGTGACGTACATCGTCGACAGCGACCGATGGTATTTCACGAATCATTCAGCGATACCGATATTCAACCATGATGTTCACCATCGACAAGAGACTCCTTGATCTCTTTCCCGGCCTCGCCGTGGGAACCCTCATTTGTCAGGTTGACAACACCAGATATGGCGAAGACCTGTTGTGGCCCGTTCTCGAGCAGGTTCGCACCGGTTTTTCTTACGATAAGCCGCAGGACCACCCACGCATAAAGATCTGGAGACAGGCATTTGCCAAGGTAGGTATT
>DATKNH010000030.1 GCA_035541455.1 Syntrophorhabdales bacterium | reverse complement strand
CTGACGCAGCGCGCCGTGGAGCAAGTGTGGCTCGATACGCGCCTCAAGAATCCAAAGACCTACGGGTTTCGTTTCTGCAAGTGGACCCTGGTTACGGTCCTTATAAGATTGGATCTCACCTTTGATGGCGAGATGGTGAATCTCCTGCACGCGCTCATACGTAAGAAATTCCCGGAACCCTGGGCGCTTGCCGAAAGACTGTCTGCATTCATACTGCAGAAGGGTTTCACGCAGCCCCACTCGGCGCTGATAGCAATGCTGCAACTCCGCGCCGCGCTGAAGCTTGAGGGCAAAATAACTATCGCGGACGGCGAAGGCACGCGCTATTGACCCGCCCTGTCAACAACGGGCCGCGTCGGACAGATGTGGAGAACAAAAAGTGTACAAGGCATCCCTCACGAACAAAACACTGGAAGTCCTGAAACTCATTGCGACCACCCAGGAGCAACTGGGCGTCTCCGAGATTGCACGGGCAGTCTCAATCCATAAGAGCACGGTCTTCGGTATTCTCAGGACACTGCAGCAAGGAGCCTATGTTTCCAAAGATTCTTCCACCAAGAAGTACACGGTCGGCGATGAACTCATCAGGTTCTCCAGAATCGTCTCGGAGAACAAGGGACTCTCTCACCTCGCGCGGCCCCTCCTCGAACATCTCGCCGACACTGTAGACGAGACAGTATTCCTGGGAATATGCGAGGGCGCTGTCATCAAAGTTATAGACGTTATGAAACCGCGCAAGAGTCTGGCGCTCTCCTCACCGGTCGGAACAGAGATGCCCATCACCGCAGGGGCTCCGGGAAAGGCGTATCTCTCGTCACTGCGGGATGAGGAAGTCCTGGCGATCCTGAACGAGAGGGGACTTATCCCATGGACCAGAGCGAGCATCACTGACGTCGGCCGTTTTCTTGAGGAGTTGGAAGCCACGAGGCGACAGGGTTACGCAATTGACAGAGAGGAATATCTTCCGGGAGTGCTGGGCGTGGCTGCAGACATCACCCCGCACAATCGTCCAATGGCTGTTATCTGGATTGCCGGTTTCGCAGCATCGATGGACCATGCAAAGACCCTCCAGGTCGCGCAGTCACTCGTCGAGGCTGCGCAGCTCATCAAGCAAGAGCTTGCCTCGTCTAACGTGCAGACAACGACTGAAGAACACAATCACCACGCACACCCTCCTCTCCCGCGTTCGAGATCCGGTGGCAGAATGAGTGAGACCATGGCTCCAGTACTCACCCACACCTAGTCAACAGCGGAGCCGCTCGCCAGTTCCTGGTACTTCAGGACGCCGGCCTCGCAAGCCCTCGCACATTCCGGATCTCCCTCACACGTATCGCAAGGAGTCAGAGAGCTGAATTCCTCGAAGATCAATTCCAGGTCAGGTCTTGTGTGGAGAGCATGAGAATGAGAGGTGACGAAGCCGTGCCCGTGCACCACGGGAAAATAGGGCTTGTCCCTGGCCTCAAGTCTTACCACGCGTATCCGCGCGTAGCGGGGATTTACCTTTCCGCTTTTTGTCACTGCACAGACGGTTTCGCATAACCTGCAGCCCGTACACTTTGTAGCATCTATCGAGAGCGTTCCCGTCATGCGTGCTTTCCCGCTAGAGCAAATGTGAGGGTTCTGAGTCTATTCCGAGCCTCTTAAGAAGGCGCCTTGTCGGCACCCCCGCAGCATCCCACTCATGCAGTTCGTAATACTCATCGAGCATACGCTCGAATTTGCCACGGTCTATGCACTTACCCCTCGCCATCGGCGATCCTGCAGGTGTTGGCACGGTGAAATACCTCTCCGGCAGCGTGTCATGCGCCCTGGTGAGCCCTTCTCTGATGTTAAACATGCGCTCCAGCGTATAGCTCCGGTTAGCTGCATCCCATATCTGGAGAGGTGTGAGGGAAAGCCCGGTGTTGAGGGCTACCAATTTTGAGAATTCTGGGAACGAAGGAAGATTGGGGCTCATGAACACCGTATGAAATTTGCAAACGCCGAGCGCATCGACCGCCATATAGTTGTGCTCCTGCCAGACGACCATCCATGCCTTACCCTCGTAAGAGTCCATACGGTTGACTATGGGGCCGGAATAGGGAGCCGGGTTATCCCGGTATACCCGCTCCAGGACCGCAAGCGGCAGGTTATAAACGTCGATACCGGGTCTCGACCTTATATGATCAGCGCCCCGCGAAGACGTTGCGATTCCCAGTGCAAGCGCAGGGGTCGGCCTCTCGTCAGAGTGAAGATTGCTCATCCCTTTCACCTGAACCAGGTAATACTCCGAACCTCGCCCCACAGCCTGCGCAGCCCGCAGCGGCCCTTCGGCAAGCACGCTGCCAAAGCCTGTTCGCGCGGCTATACGCTCTACCATCTCGATCACCGCATGGTCATTCCCGAAGTGCAGATCGATACCGTCGGTGTCAGCCCGGGTGATGATCCCCTTTTCGAACAGCTCCATGGCCCAGGCAATCATGTTGCCCGTCTCGAGCGTATCAATGCCCTCGCGGTTCACGAGGTGGTTGCACGCGAGTACCGTGTTCAGGTCTCTGCAACCCACCATAGAGCCGAAGGCACCCTGACTTGAATACTCGGGGCCTTCCGCGTAGGTGCCCGCGAACCTCCCCTCCTTCAAGAGGTAACGCGATCTGCAATGCACCTGGCAGCCGAAGCAGGCGCCGTGCCCTACCAGCACCTCCTCAATATTCTCCGCTTCGAGACCCTCCCCGTCCTCCAGCTGATTCGAAAGAAAGTTGTTTGTTCTCACGAACCCCATCGGATTGGTGGCGCCGTAGATGAAGAGCGTGCCCCATTTCTGCATGATGCTGCCAATTTTCGTGGACAATATCTGGTTGTTGATGCTCTTGTTATAGGCGATGGCCTCCCGGGGGTTGTCGATTTCGATACCGCCTCTTCCCCTGGCGACGATAGCCTTCAGGTTCTTGCTGCCCATGACCGCGCCCATGCCGGTCCTGCCGGCAGCATTCTTGAAACCGGTCATGATCGTGGCAAAGCGCACCAGCTTTTCGCCGGCAGGGCCGATACACAGGGTTTGAACCCCGGTGTCCTGCAGTTCCCGTTCGATTGTCCGCTGTGTCTCAAAGACATCTTTGCCCCAGAGACCTGTTGCGTCCCGCAGTTCTATCTCTCCGTCGTGAATCCAGAGATACGAGGGCGACGAAGCCTTCCCCTTGATAATGAGGTGATCGAAACCCGCAAAACGGAGCTCCGGCGCAAAGTACCCTCCGATGTTGCTCGAACCGACGAAGCCTGTAAGGGGCGATTTCGCCATGATGTGACTTCTCCCTGACGACGACGCAATGAGCCCGCCTATGAGCCCGCTGCTCACGATCAACACGTTTGCCGGACCCAGGGGATCGCACGCAGGAGGCACGTGGTTGTAGAGCAGGTAAGCGTCAAGCCCCCGCCCGCCCAGAAACTTCTCCCTGAGCGTCGTGGGTATCTCTTTTATCGAGACAGACCGATCGGATAAATCTATAAGCGCGAGCTTTCCCTGGAAGGCCATTATTGTGCGGAGCTTTTCACCGGTCCTCTGATCTTTACGCTCTTCTCGTCATACCAGGTGAGTCTCCAAAGAGCCCCGCACTG
>DATKNH010000029.1 GCA_035541455.1 Syntrophorhabdales bacterium | reverse complement strand
GCAATTCGGAAGGCCAAGGAATTGCTGGATAAGGGTACCGACCCTGTGAAACTTCTCGCGGCCTGTTCTACGGCCATGGAAGGGGTCGGCTCTCGCTTTGAGAAGGGCGAGTACTTTCTTCCTCATCTCATGATGGCCGGTGAAATGTTGAGGCAGATATCTGATATGATCAAGCCTCTCATCAACGAAGAAAAGTCCAGCAAAGGTAAGAGCAGGTATTTGATAGGCACCGTCAAGGGTGATATCCACGACATCGGTAAGAACATCGTAGCTTTTCTTCTTGATGCGAACGGCTTCGAGGTGAAGGATATCGGGATCGATCAACCGCCGGAAAACTTCGTCAAGAGTATCAAAGAATTTCAGCCCCAGATTGTCGGCATGAGCGGTTTATTGACCCTTGCATTTGACTCCATGAAGAAGACGGTACAGGCCATTAAAGATGCCGGCCTAAGAGACAAGGTCCACATCATGATCGGCGGTGGGCAGTGTTCGGAGCAAGTGAAGGAATATGCCGGCGCCGACGCGTATGCGCCCGACGCAATAGCCGGCATCAAGATAGCCAAAGAGTGGACAGGAGGGAAATGAAATGAAAGAGCGATTCATAGAACTCGCTTCTGACGCAGAGCAGAAGCAAGAGGAACGGTTTACTGTCTGGCGTGCAGGAGAAGCGATCCCTTTTCCTGACGCCGATGCTAAGGCCGCATATCAGGAACGCGTCACCTTGATGAAGGATGCGATCCAGCTCAAGAAACCCGGCAGGGTCCCGATCTGCCCTTCGGCGGGGTTTTTTCCGATGCAGTATGCCGGAATCTCCATGTATGACGCCATGTATGATTACGGAGCCCTCACAGAAGCCGTTGAGAAATACCACCTTGATCTTGAGCTTGATGCCTATAACGCGCCGACCATGGTGCCAGGCAAGGCGCTCGAAGCCCTGGAGTACAAGCTCTATCAGTGGCCTGGACACGGCGTAGCCAAGGAGCGCGAATATCAGTTCGTCGAGGACGAATACATGAAGGCGGAGGAATACTACGACCTGATTGACGATCCCACGGCCTTCTTTCTAAATCGTTTTTTCCCCCGCATCTTCGGTGCTCTGAAGCCATTCGAAACCATCCCCCTCCTGCCAGGGATCAATGAGATTCTGCTTGTGCCCCCGTTTGCAAGACCCTTTGGCACAGAGCCAATGAGGAAGGCCCTTGCGGCCCTCACCGACGCCGGAGAAGAAACGCTGAAGTTTCTGGCTGCGCTCGGTGAGGTCGGCGGGAAAGTCATGGGGAGAGGATTTCCAGCGTTCTCCGGAGGTTTCACCAAGGCCCCGTTTGACGTGATCGGCGACAGTCTCCGCGGTACGAGAGGGATTATGCTGGATATATTCCGCCGCCCGGATGAGCTGAAGGAGGCTTGTGCGCGGCTCACTCCCATCATGGTGAAATGCGGGGTAAACAGCTGCCGGGCCTCCGGTCACATCATGCCTTTCATCCCGCTCCACAAAGGTGCCGATGGTTTCCTGTCAGACGAGCAGTTTAAAACTTTCTACTGGCCGACGCTGCGCAAGGTCATCATCGGGCTGGTAAATGAAGGTTTCGTCCCACAGCTCTTTTGTGAGGGCGGCTATAATCAGCGGCTGGATGTTATTTCAGATGTCCCGAAGGGGAAGGTCGTCTGGTGGTTTGACCGAACCGATCTGAAAAAGGCAAAGGAGAAGCTTGGAAGCGTTTCCTGCATTGCAGGGAACTTTCCCGTTGACCTCCTGATCACGGGTACGCCTGATGAGATACGGGCAAGCTGCAAGCAAATGATTGAAAGTGCGGGCGAAGATGGCGGCTATATATTCACCACCGGCGCCGGTATGCAGGGAGCGAAACCGGCAAATGTACAAGCAATGGTGCTGGCAGCCAAAAAATACGGCGCGTACGACAAGTGATTGCCCCGCCGCTTCAGACAACAACTTCTTCCAATGGAAACGTGAATGCTCCGAGACCGGCATCAGGAAATTCTTTCTTCATGTCGCGCACCATATCCAGAAGATGGGAAATCTGCTCATCCGGTACAGCGAGTAAGAGCGACGTCAATCCACCGTGTGAATGAGGCCCGCCTGCCCTTGACTCAAGTCCCTTGTATTCACCGGTCATATTGTGGATTTTGATATATGAGCCGTAACCCGCCTGTTTAAACGTGGTTGTTACACCGTCATCAAAATATTCAGCATAAACAAAAACAAACATTTTCATTTATCTGTACCTCCTTGAAGCGTCTCCTCATGCTTCTGCTCCTGCTTATTCATTACCACCGATATTCTATGGCGTCAATCTGCATTCTGGAATGCCAAATTCTGATTGGAATGAGAAGTAACCGCACGTCTGCCTATCTCATGTGGCAAAGACGAGAATGTTCTTACAGTTGAGAGCGCTTACGCAAATACCTTTGTACGCCGACCGTGTAGAGTATATAATTGGTTTGAGCCGAAGCCCAAGGTAAAAAGGTGTAGACCATGGCAAATCTCGAAACGATGCTCAATCCCAAGACCGTAGCTGTCATCGGTGCAACTGAAAAGGAAGGTGCCGTCGGACGGATAATCCTTGAGAACCTGTCGCGTTCGAAATCGCGCAAAGTGTTTCCCGTAAATCCAAACAGAAAGCGAATCCTGGAGATCGAGACCTATTCAGATATAGCGAGTGTCCCGGAACACGTGGACCTCGCAATCATCGCAACCCCTGCCGGCTCAGTGCCTCACCTTGTCGAACAATGCGGTGCAAGCGGCATTAAAGGGGTGGTGATTATCTCGGCGGGTTTCAAAGAAATGGGGGAAGAAGGAGGAAGGCTGGAAACCGAAATAGACGAGGCCAGGAAAAAATATCGGATGCGTATCCTGGGACCAAACTCACTGGGGTTCGTGAGGCCCGGCTTCAATGCCACGTTTCTCAAGGGCGACCCGGCTTCAGGCAATATCGCCTTCATCTCACAGGGTGGCGCACTCGGCGCAGCGATCCTCGACTGGGCGGTCGACGCAGGCATAGGTTTTAGTTTCTTTGCATCCGTAGGATCTATGTTGGATATAGATTTTGGGGACTTCATCGATTTTCTGGGCGACGACTACCCTACAAAAAGCATCTTGCTCTACATGGAACGCATAGGAGACGCAAAAAAGTTCATGAGCGCCGCACGGGCGTTCGCACGCCGCAAGCCCATTATTATACTGAAGTCCGGCAGGCATACCGAATGTTCAAAAGCTGTACAATCGCATATGAGCCCCATGGTGCCTGACGACGCCGTATACGACGCAGCCTTCCGGAGGGTTGGCGTGGTGCGGGTCAGGGAAATAGCGGAACTCTTCGATGCTGCCGAGGTGCTCGATTCAGGGAGACTGCCGCGAGGCCCAAAACTTGCCATCATAACGAACGAAGGCGGTCCGGCCGTGCTGGCCGCCGATGCGCTCGTCGACCTCGATGGCGAGCTTGCAACGCTCTCCGACGACAGCTCGAGAGAGATTGCAAGCTTCCTGCCGCCGGACTGGAGCAGAGCCAATCCCATCGATATTCCCTGGAATGCGCAGGTCGAGAGCTATAAGAAGACGCTGAGGGTAGTGTTGAACGACTCAATGACTGACGGGGTACTCATGATTTATACACCTTTGGAATCCGCTCTATCTGACCAGGTTGCGGCGGCCGTGGCTGAGACAGCAAAGGATTGGCTAAAGCCCGTGATCACCAGCTGGATAGGCGCCAAAGAGGTCCAGAACGCGAGGAGGATCTTCATACAGAATAATGTTCCTACGTATGAAACGCCGGAAGAGGCGGTCAGGGCCTACGTAGACATGTACCAGTACAAACGCAACCTCGACCATCTCTATGAAACTCCGGCCGAACTGTCAGTGCGGGAGCCGCGAGACAAGCAAGAGCTTAAAGCAAATATCAAGAACATACTGGGCGAGGGCAGAACCGTGCTCAACGAAATGGAAGCCAAGCATCTCCTCCTCAGGTATGGAATTCCGGTTGTGACATCTCGGTTTGTTGAAAATGCTGACGCCGCAGTCAGCATAGCCGAGGAACTGGGCTATCCCGTACTGATTAAGGTCGTGTCGCCCGATATCACCGATACGGGCAATGCAGGCGGCATCGCGCTCGCCGTCGATCGCGGCTCATCAGTAAAGAAGGCATGTAAGTCACTCATACAAACCTTAAAGAAGCAAGCTCCGCGCGCCGTGCTCGAGGGTTTCTCAATCGAACGCATGATCCAGAGCGTGGACTACAAGCTTATCCTGCGATCTACGAAACACAAGGACTTTGGTGCTGTCATCGTCTTCGGGATGGGAGGATCAGCTGCGGAGTTCAACAACGATGTTTCGGTGGGCCTTCCGCCGCTAAATGATACGTTGGCCAAGATGTTGATTGAGGAGACGAAGGTACACAAAATGCTCCAAGGTTGCAGGGGCAGGTCTCAGGCTGATCTAAAACAATTGGAGAAGATTCTCGTCGGCTTTTCCAATCTCGTCATCGATTTCCCCGAAATAGCCGAGATCGAGATCAATCCGCTCGCCATAGCCCAAGGCAAGGCGTATGCTCTGGATACGCGCATAGTGCTTGAGACGGAATACATGGAGCGCGGCTTGAGGCACCCTCATCTGGTCATCACACCGTACCCCGAACGATACACCACGAGCTGGAAATTACCAGTTGGTCAGGACGTACTGCTCAGGGCAATACGGCCTGAGGATGAGCCGCTGCTCTATGAGTTGGGCACCACCGTCTCAAAAGAAAGCCTCAAAAAAAGGTTCTTCTCGCCCTTCAAAGATATATCGCACGAATGGCTCATCATCTTCTGCAACATAGACTATGAGCGGCACGTGGCAATCGCTGCGGAGATTACAGAAGCAGGCAAGAGAAAGATAATTGGTGTGGCGAGGCTTCTCATGGAGCCGGACTTCAATTCGGGCGAGTTCACAATCCTCATTCATGATGCCTATCAGCATAAAGGATTAGGACACAAACTGATGAGTATGATCATCGAGATAGGCCGTGAGAAAGAACTTGACGAGATTGTGGGTAACGTGCTGACGGACAACGATGAGATGCTTAAGCTTGCACGGAAGATGGGATTCAGGTCGCGGTGGGTACCAGGTGGAGTAAGCAACGTCACGCTGAAGCTGAAAGATCGTACATAGGTGGACCGAAAAGAGGAGAGAATAAATGATCGCAGAGAATTGTGGTCTACTAGAAATAGTATCCAATAGTGATGATGTTGGCATGAACTGACCTGTTCGGTGAGGACGTGTGTCCGTTTGAGTAATGCCTGAGCGTATCCTCAATAAAGAAGTTCTTGTATCTAAGGCCGACCCCCGCCTGCAGTATGAACAGGAAGCGGGTTCCCTGTTCCTCGAAACCGATGGTGGTATAGGCCGCGCCCACTCCCGCACTCAGAAAAGGTCGCAATTCTTCCATTCTGACAGGGTAGTACCGTATCCCTAAATTAAAGCCTACGTCACTGCCATCGTTAGGTCTGTTCACGTACGCTACCCATGGCTGCGCGGTAATGTTAAGATTCTTCAGGCCCGAACCTCTTTCATAGAGATAGGCTACCTGAAAGAAATCGTACATCTCTCCGCCCTCGATATGTCCCATATGTTTATGCAGGTTGAACAGCCCGAAACCGTAACCGACTGACATGGCCTGTTCCGCTGAAAAACTGCTGGCGGCGTAAAACATAGAAAGACTTGCAAGACAAAAACCTGCCATCAATCTTGTCATCTGTTCTCCCTGATATGCGACTTTTCATTCCATTCTCCGAAGAATAGTTCATCAGGCGCCGGTTGGGAGGTTGTAGTGGTGCGTTGCGACGATCCGCTGGTTGGAACAAGCTTTCTCGATTATCCTACCAATATCATCTGTGGGCGAGACGTCCGTCACCCCCGCACGAACGTTAACTTCCAGGTGCGCTTCAGTTCCAGGCGCCAGCTGAGCCCTGCGCTCGATTGTTGTAAGGCCCTCCCGCGCCAATGCTTGACCAAAACGCATCACCAGCTGCTCCGCCTCATCCCGGCTGGTGTGCGGCAGGATCGTCAGCATTTGTTCTCTGCTGCTGCGGACAGAAAACCCCCCTATGGGCCTGAAGCTGGCCTTGACATATTCACCGAGGAACCTCAGGACTTCCGACGCTGCAACCGGTCCCAGTGCATCCTGCAGCGGATCCAAATCCACACTGAAGAGCACCGCTGAATTAGTAGGCATGCCCGTGTCGCCTGCGAGCAGCGCTCCGTAATATGTCCGGAATACTTCCCGCGAGAGCAAGCCCGTTAATTCATCCTCAAATCCCTCCAGACTGCGCAGAAACTCATCGATAATCGGGTGCTTCAGCCCGAGCGCCTCCTGGGACGCCCCGTCGAAACCGACTCTCCCTTCCCAAAGGATTGCTACACGGTCGGAGATGAAAAAGATGTCAGGAATGTCATGGGAGATGACAACGGCAGTGAAGCCGAGCTTCCTTCTCGCGTGGGCAATCATGCTCAGGATCGAATTTTTGCGGATGGGGTCCAAGCCCGATGTCGGCTCATCGAACAGCACGATCTTCGGCTCTGTCACCCATGCCCGTGCCAGAGCAACCCTTTTCTGCATGCCGCCTGAGAGCTCCGAAGGATACTTTTCGATGGAATCACCAAGGTCCAATTCTTCTATCTTGTTTCTTGCTCTTTCTTTGATCTCTTTCATACTGAGGTGCGTAGTCTGTCTGAGGGGCAGCATCACATTTTCGAGTACCGTCACTGAGTCGAGGAGAGCATTATTTTGAAACACATACGCAATCCGGCTTCTGTACTCCTCTCGTTCGCGCCTCTTCATTTGATGAAGTGGTCTTCCTCTGTACAAAATAGTGCCCTCGTCCGGATTAAGGAGACCGATGATATGCTTGAGGAGCACGCTCTTGCCGGTGCCGCTTTTGCCGATTATCGTCGTGACCTGATTTTCATATATCTTGAGGTTAACTCTGTCGAGCACCGTCTTATCGCCAAACCGCTTGGTGACATTGTCGAGTTCTATCAGAGGTGCATCCATTATTCATCGCCCACGATTTGCACTCAAATGCACTATCCGCCCCGCTCGCAGAACCTTCACCGTGATAATATCATCCTGTTTCATCTGACTGAGTCGATTCTGGATTTTGTCATAGCAGCCGTCGGCGATCTGAATCCCAACGACTTCCAAAATGACGTCACCTCCAAGAAACATCTCGTTCAGGCCGATCTGAGCCTTGACCATCCCAGGCCGAAGGCCTAATCGCGCAGCCGGAGAATTGTCTGCAACCTGCTGGACGAGAAATCCTGTGGATTGGGGAAGATTGAAGGCGGCGGCCATTTCATCCTGGAGCACGATGCCGTCGAAGCCGAACCAGAACGAAGTCTGCTCCAGCAATAAGCGCCTTGCGGTATTCGATGTAACAGCAAATCCCAGCCCTTCGGAGCCACCTGATCTTGTAATAATGTAACGGGCTATTCCAATGACTTCGCCGGCCATGTTAAACAGGGGCCCTCCGGAATTGCCCTCGTTGATAGCGGCGTCCGTCTGGAATAACTCGCCCAAATCGAACGCGGCCGATACCCTATCCAGTTTGTGGCGGCCGCTTATATGACCCGCTGTCAGTGTATGGCTTAGTCCGTACGGGGTGCCCACCACGAAGACCTCGTCACCAACCCTAACTTTTTCGGAATCACCAAGCTTTGCCACCACAGCCTGCTTCGGTACTGATTCAAGCTGCAGCAATGAGACATCTGCAAATGTCGCCGATGCTACGACACGGGCGTTAACTGCTTCACTGCCCGATAATTTGACCTGAATCTCATCAGCGGTATTGACCAGGTGAGCCGAGGTGATCACATGACCACTCTCCGAAACGAGAACACCGGAACCAACGCCAAAACCCATCGTCTGCTGGATGCCTGTGGAACCGGAAGAAATCTTGTGCGCCGTCACAATCACCGCCACCGAACCATCCACCCGCCCAAATACCTCAGCCATGCTCTTGGATTCTGAGGGTCGCGACCAGCATGATATAAGAACGACCACGGCCAGAATAACAAATCGGAATCTCATATTGCTCCTCCCTATCGGAAGTGACATACTCGCTATTGTCTCTTGATTGTTCATGAGTCACGTCGCACAGCCTGGCCCCTTTTACCAAGAGAGAAAAGTTTGTTCCTCAAGACGCCCGCAATCCGGTCATCGACCGTTCACGCTCAACGTATTCCTTGATGATTTCAAGTGATGCAAGACTGCACACGGTTTCGGCTGTTACTTCCCAAGCTGCAAAGTCCATATCCCGGATCGTCTTTCTTGCCTCAAGGAGGGCAGGAGGATTCATGCTTAGATCGGTCACACCCATTCCAACCAGAAAGGGAATATAGGTTGGCGTCCCCGCCATTTCTCCACAGAGGGTAACTGTTTTACCCGTGTCCTTCCCCACCCGGATAACATGTTGAATCAGGCGAAGAACGGCCGGATTCAGAGGTTCATAGAGATGGTTGACCAGATCATTGTCCCGATCCACGGCAAGGGTGTACTGTATTAAGTCGTTTGTTCCTATACTGAAGAAATCAACCTCTCCCGCTATCTGGTCAGCAAGTATCGCGGCAGAAGGCACCTCAATCATTACCCCCAATGGAATGTTTTCAGAAAATGAGACACCTTCCTTGCGCAATTCTCTTTTGGTGGCTTCGAATATTACCTTGATCTGTTTTACCTCTTCAATCGTTGTTACCATTGGGAAAAGAAGCTTGACCGGGCCAAAGGCACTTGCTCGCAGAATAGCCCGGAGTTGTTGTTTGAAGATATTTTTCTTTCGCAGAAAGATCCGGATTGATCGATACCCTAAGAACGGATTTTTCTCCTTTTGGCTCTTCCCGTCTTCGAAATACTTATCACCTCCGAAATCAAGTGTCCGGATGGTTACTTCCTTACCCGATGCCTCGTTCACTACTTTGGTATACAAAAAGAATTGCTCCTCTTCAGAGAGAAACCGTCTCCAGATCAAGAACGGCATTTCGGTCCTGAACAGTCCAATGCCGTGGGCCCCGAAACGGAGCGCGTATTCGAGATCGCCCGGACCTCCGATATTCGCCCATAAATGAATCTTCCGCCCGTCAAGCGTTTCCGAAGGAAGGTCGGCGAGCCGCTGCAAATCAAGCTGGCAAGACTCATATCTACTCTGGAGATCCTGATAGTGCTCGATAACCTCTGCGGATGGATTGATGATCACGATACCCGTATTGCCATCAACGATAAGGGTATCTCCCCCGGAGACCTTGGAAAGTAATCCTTCGAGCCCGAGTACCGCCGGGATTCCAAACGACCGCGCCAGGATCGCCGCATGGGATTCTTTCCCTCCCGATTCCGTGACAAACCCGAGAACCTTGTCCCTGTCGAGCCTTACCGTATCGGAAGGAGTTAACTCTGAAGAGACGATGATGACCTTGTCGTCTGCTGAAATTCCAGATCGTTCCTGTGGCATCAGTTTTTTTATGACTCTTCTTGCGATGTCCCGGAGGTCTGTACCACGCTCGCGTAGATACGTGTCGTCCATCTTTCGAAAAGCTCTGCTGAACTGATCGACCTGTCTCATCAGCGCCGATTCGGCATTTACCCCATTTTCCCTGATATCCTGCGTTATTCCCGAAATGAAATAAGGGTCCCTGAGTATGGCTATGTGTGTGAGAAAAATTCCTGCCGCGTTCGTTTGCGCCTTTTTGGATGTTTTGAAGTTATCCTCTATCAGTTCATCCACCACCTGATGGACCGCCTGGTGAAGACGGATGATCTCTTTCTCGGCACTGCACTGCTCAAGGTGCCGTGTTTCGACAAGCAGGAGGATGTCTCGAAAAACGCAAGCCTTCCCTGTGACGATCCCTGGAGACGCAGCAATCCCTCTCAAGAAACGTTTATCGATTGCCTTTTTGATCGATTCGGTCATTATTCTACGTGTCCCCCCTGAACAACGATGACCGTCGCATTCGAGTAAGAGTACAACCGGCCCGGCCCGTCGAACCCTCCTTGTCAGTGGCTCCGATGAGAGCCACTGACCGGGGGTTCAACATTGCCGCAATCCTGTTCATGGTCTCCTTGCAAGGGCGAAGCGTGAACCGCCTTCGATTTTGGCGCACCACTCCGTGCCAAGAAGAGTCAGGTCCTTCTTCGCTCCTATTCCCAGTCGGGCATAGGAAATTTCTTCGGTGCCTTCCAGTCCTTAATCGGTTTCATCCATGGTGCCTTTTCCACAAACACGTCATGCGCGAGCGGTGTCGGTGGATGACAGACCCAGAGTGGATCGAACTCATCCTTGATCTTGAGCAGCCACTCATGATAGTTGGGCCCGTACTTCGGCCCGGTGAGATAAAGAGGCTGGTGCGGGCCGAGCAGCGAAGTGTAGAACCGGTTCTTGATGTTCATCTTTGAGGTTTCCACGTAGAAGTGGTCCACACCCGTCGTGTCCTCGTCCTGGTCCCAGTACACGAGAAACTCGGAGTAGCCCTGATGACCGAGCTCAAAGCTCTGGAACCAGCCCGGATCGCCGTAGTCCGGCATAAGCGGCGGTGTATACTTCTTCTTCAGCTCTGCATAAGACTCTCCGTGCTGTACCGCATGAGATAGCGTCTCGATGATGTAATCAACCGAAACGTAGGAGCCGCACATCAACCACATACCCGCAGAGTCTGCATTCTTGATCCAGGACTCATCCGACGGCTTCGTCGCACGCGGTTTGGACCCCAGCTCCGCCATGATATCGTTGAGCACGTTCTCGTCATACTGCATCTGCTCTTCAGACGTGAACCCGATAAGCAGCACCCGGACGATGTGGAAGTTCTTGATGGTATCCTCATTCTCCTTGCCCCACAGGTCCCAGAAGTCTTCTTTGCACTCGGCCTTAGCCAGTGCTCTCCAGAAGAGAGGAACCTTCGTGACCGCCCCGGCGATCTCGGCCTTGGAAATCTCGAACATGGCCTTGACCTGGGCTGCCTTGTTGGGCACCTGGTAGTTAATCCATTTCATCCGTCTTTCAGGAAGGGCGAGTGCTGTGTTGGGAGCAATGCCCGTAGGCATCGGCTTTTCCGGCTGGAACGGTAAAAGTTTGACGGCCATCTTCGTGACGACGCCGAGGCACCCCCGAAGCCCCGTGAAGCCTCGCAGGAGACCACGGAGGTCAGGGCCCGGCCCGTCTCCCCAGAAAGGATCCTCTCCCACGGCTAACGAGCCCATCTTCACCAACTCGCCGTCAGGCAGCACCAGCTCCGTGCCCAGGATGCGCCGGTGGGGCAACCCGATACGATGAGAAAGTGGGGACCATCCGTCGCCGATGAGGTTGGCGATGACCGATGCCTGAGCTCCGCCGCCGCCGATGATCACGTACATGCCACGCTTCATCGCCTCCTCCTGGAGGGGAGAGTAGATGACACCCGATCCCACCACGGCGAACATGTGCTTCTCATCTATCTCGAAATCATTGAGGCGTTTCAAATCGATAAGCAGCTCGTTCTCCACGTGGCAGTGGGAACGGGGCCCGTAAAAACCCGTGCTATACGGAACGTACGGCACGCTGTACCGGTTGCATATTTTGACGATGCGCTGCACCTCCTCGGTGCTCCGCGGGAGGATAACGGCAGCAGGTATCTTCGTCATCACCCGTTCGTAGCCAAGACCGCTCTCGTAACCGCCCGGGCCCGAGCGGTACCCCTCACACACCGCAGCATCGTCCGTTATATACTTTGAACCTACGATGGATTCTAACGCCTTGTATGCTCTTTTCGACATACCCATGGTCAACCTCCCTTATCTGAGCGAAGCCGCAATTAGCTCTGCTATATCCATCACTTTTATGGAGTCACCTTGTTCCCTGACCGCCTGCGAAAAATTGCTCTTGCACCACGGGCAGGCAGCAAGCAGGGCCTCCGCACCCACTTCACGTACTTCGTCCAGACGCTGTCGCGCCGAGAATGATGCAAGATCCGGAAAAGCCTCTCTGGTCCCCCGCCCGGCGCCGCAGCAGAAGGAATTCTCCCGAGCCCGGGGCATCTCCACGAAGGTGACACCCGGGATAGCAGCCAGGATGTTTCTGGGCTGTGCATAAAGGCCGTAGGTGCCCCGGCGACGCTTCAGACGGGGATTGACGGTACCCATCCAGCCGCGCTCCCCGGCATAGGGAGTCCATGGATCGGCAAGCCTGGAGATGCCGCAGGAATCATGATACGCGAGACGCAGGCCCTGAGGTTTGCTGAGCCTGAGCGAGCCTTTCTTGAGCGCCTCGTCCGCAAATTCCACCAGATGCACCACCTTGAAGCCGAGGTCTGTCGTTGCGATATTGAGCAGTTTCGGGTAATCGACCTTCCACATCCTGTAACCTTCCGCGCACGTCAGAAGCACGGTCTTGGCACCCGTTGCCTTGACCGCCTCAATATTCCTGCGGGCCAGTGCGCGAGCTTCATCGAGCATGCCGACGGAGAAAAGCGTGTTGCCGCAGCACCACTCATCCGGCATCAGCATGAACGGCGTGTTTGCTGCATTGAGTATTTTGGTTGCAGCGCGGGCTATCTCCGCCGTCACGTACGAGGCTGAGCACCCCACAAAATAAAGGAGCTCCGCTTTTTCTGCAACCTTGCCTTCTGCGGGAAGCCATTTTCTGCGGTGCTCGTGAGGTGCGCCAAACTGGTTGTGCTGTTTCGCTATGTTCTGGGCAATCTTCTTATGCACGGGTAGCGGGCCTGCCCCGTCCTGGACCGCTTTTACCCGCATCGCCTCAAGGGTGAGACCGATCTCCAGGTCGAGGTTTCTTTTACATCCCACATCGCAGGCACCGCAGAGCGGATCTGCATAGATGATCTCCAAAAGCTTCGGTGTCCATTCCAGCTTGCCTTCGATCATCGCGAGGCCGATCCTCATCTTGCCGAATGCGCCGTACGCGTCGAAGTCATTCCAGACGTTGCTGGGGCAGCGCGTCGAGAACCTGACCCCCGGCATATAGGTGTGCTCGACCCAGTAGCAGCCTTTACATTTGATACAGTGGCTCATGTCGTACGCGAAATTATCAAGTTTCTGTATGTC
>DATKNH010000028.1 GCA_035541455.1 Syntrophorhabdales bacterium | reverse complement strand
TTAAAGGTAAAGAGGGGAAGCCAATCGTCGCTGCGGGCGGTTGGCCTCTCTGTTTTCAGCATCCGGAATGTGATGACAAAATCCTGGAAATGAACCCAGAAAGAAGAGTATACCTTAGACATGCCAGGCATACTCGAGGGCTTGAATGAATCACAAAAGCAGGCGGTCACAGCAGCGGTCAAGCATCTGCTTGTCATCGCTGGTCCGGGTACGGGTAAGACACTGACGATTGTCCGCAGGATCGCTTACCTCCTGCAGCAGGGCGTCCCGCCGGATCAGATTATTGCTGTAACGTTCACCAACCGGGCAGCACGCGAGATGCGTGAAAGAATAGAGACCTACGTGGGGCTGCGATCGGTTGAGATGTTCGTAGGCACGTTTCATGTTCTCGGCCTGACGATACTGAGAGAGAGCCTGAGCGAGCAATTTGCGGTTTGCACCCGCGAGGATCAGATTGACCTTCTTAAACAGATTGTCGGAAGCAGTACCAAGGCACGATCGAGCCTCGAAAAAATATCGAGACTAAAGAATTCGATCGAGGAACCTGATCCGGAGATGCAGCGGGTATACGAAGCTTATGAGAACGAGTTGCGCCGTAACGCGATGCGCGATTTCGATGACCTCATTCTTCTCCCTGTCAATCTCTTTGAAACTGGCCGCGCTGCCCGGCGTTTTAGCAATGTACCGAAACACATCATTGTCGACGAGTATCAGGACATAGCCGCTGCCCAGTATCGTTTCCTAAAGTCTCTCGCAGGGGCCCATCCTCTCAATACTCTTTGCGCTGTCGGTGATTCCGACCAGGCTATCTATGGATTCCGCGGCGCTGACGTTCAGAATTTCCTCGATTTCAGGAGAGACTTTCCCGATTCGGCGAGTGTGGTGCTTGGAGAGAACTTTCGTTCCACCAGGACAATTATGGCAGCCGCTGATATGGTCATCAGGAACAACGTCAAGAGGATGGAAAAGGAAGTGAGGGCACGGAAAGAAACGGGGGTTCTCATCAGAACTGTTTTGACTTCCGATGAAATGGACGAGGCGGAATTTATAGTAAGGGAGATCGAGTCCCGTGTTGGCGGCACAAGCCACTTTCGCATGGTGGGTAACAAGACTCCGCGTGACTACATGGAGACCTCGTACGCATTCTCAGATTTCAGCGTGCTCTTCAGGACAAACACGCAGGCCGGAGTCCTGCGGCAGGCTTTCGAGCAATGGGGTATACCATGCCAGCTGGTAGGTGAGCGCCACGCTTTCCGTAAAAAGAAGCTCATTGAAACGTTGCGGTCTCACATGGATACCCTCCCGGAAGAATTTGAACTCGCCAAACTACTCCAGATCTTTGCGCGGGAAGCAGGAGTCCGAGCGGAGGATAAGGAACTGCTTTTCACCATAGCTGAGGTGTACCGGCATCTGCCCACCCGTAAAGCAATTAGCGAGACTATTAACGAACTGACGCTTTTTACTTCTGCCGACGCATTTAATCCGAAAGTCGATGCTGTAGCCCTGATGACACTTCACATGGCGAAAGGCCTGGAATTCAAGGTCGTCTTTGTCGCGGGCTGCGAAGAGAGCCTTTTGCCATTTGTGCCCGCCAGAGGAGATGCGGACGTGGAAGAAGAGCGCAGGCTTTTTTACGTGGGCATGACACGAGCGAAGGATGAACTCCTCCTGCTCCACGCGCGAAAGCGAATGATCTATGGCCGGGTGCTTTCCAGGGTGTCCTCGCGCTTTGTCAGAGAGATTCCAAAAGAGTTTGTTATCGCGGAAAGTCTGCAGGAAAAACCGAAAAAGCCCAAACCGCCTCAGCAGCCAGGGCTCTTTTGAAAAAGGAGCCGTATCTTGTAAAATCCCTGCGATAATATGGTAATCTATCTTAAACGTATCAGCGTGATCATCTTACCAAGGGAGACTTTTCATGAACATTGCTGCCAATCTCGAGAGATCTGCATTCTTCTTCCCCGATCACCCGGCAATCAGCGAAGGCGGGATCGATACGACATACGCGCAACTCAACGAGCGCGCCAATCGTGTGGCGACAGCTTTGATTACGTTGGGCATCAAGCCAGGCCACCACGTTGGCCTGTGCGCGCCGAACTCTACTGACTGGCTGGCATTCTACTTTGGCGTACTCAAGTCTGGAGCGGTGGCAGTCACGTACTCGGCTCTGTTGACGAGTGCTGAGTTGAAGTTGCTCGTCGAACACGCCAGGCCCCGTTTTGTACTGGCAGGAACAGAGAGGCTCGGTGAACTGGAGAAGTTGAAGAGCTCTGCCGGCCTGGAAAAGATCATATGCCCTGATGGCGACATGGACATGGCGCACCTGGTGAATACCGGATCGGGATCGTTCAACGCGCTCGATAGAGGGAGAGACGACACAGCAGCCATTCTCTATACAGGCGGCACCACAGGCATTCCTAAGGGCGTAATGCTGAGCCATCAGAATATCAACGTATCTGCCCACAACGTTGCCTACAGCGAACGATCGACGGAAAACGACAGAGCGCTTTGTTTTCTACCGTTCAATCATGTGTTTGGTCAGATGCATGTGATGAATGCAACCATGCTCAGCGCGGGATGTCTTGAGATATTGCCTACATTTGACCTGGAGCGGGTGCTCGAGGCAACAGGGAAAGGGCGTATTACCAAGCTCTTTGCAGTACCGACTGTCTTCACGAGACTTCTGACTCTTGAGAATCTGAGGCAGAAACTGGGCCGCGTACGGTACAGCTTTTCTGCCGCTGCCAGTCTGCCGGTAGAGATCATCAGACAGTGGACGGAACGCGCCGGTTTCACAATTTCTGAAGGGTACGGCATGACGGAGTCGGCGTCCGCAGTCACCTATAACCATTACTACAGGCATGTCGTAGGCTCGGTAGGGACCCCGGTCCACCTGGTGGAGGTCGAGATCAGGGATCTAAAAGGAAACCGCCTGAAGCAGGGGGAGGAAGGCGAGATCTGTATACTCGGTCCAAACATCATGAGAGGGTACCTGAATAATCCGGAAGAGACGCGATCCGTCTTCTGGGATGACGGATGGTTCCGTTCGGGTGATATAGGAGTGATTGACAGTGACGGTTATGTGTTCATCGTCGATCGGCTGAAGGATATGATTATCACGGGAGGTGAAAACGTATATCCTCGCGAAGTGGAAGAGCAGCTCTATGCCAGAGCGGAAGTGGCAGAGTGCGCGGTCATTGGTTTGCCTGACAAAGAGTGGGGTGAACGAGTTGCCGCTTTCATTGTGCCGAAGCAAGGCCAGACAGTCGTGCCCGAAGAAATAAAGGCTTTCCTGAAATCGCGTTTATCCCCCTTCAAAGTACCGAAGGAGTATGTCTCGGTCTCCGAACTTCCCAAGAGTCCGGCAGGGAAGATTCTCAAGAGAGAGCTGAGAAAAAGCGTGATGGAAGCTAAAGACGCCAAATAAGTGTAAGCAGAAAAAAGCTTTTATGATTTTTAGTTGATGGGAATTGTTTGGTGATATGCGCACCATGTTGGATTTTGTGCGCACTTGCGGAACCTATCATATTTTACTCAAGAGGAGGATCGGGATGAAAAAAATGCTTGCAGTTGTTGCGACAGTCACATGCCTGCTGTTTGCTGCAGGAGCCCTGAGCATGGTGTGGGCGCAAGCCAAGCCTTATAAGATAGGATTTATTGTGCCTCTTACCGGTTATCTCTCTTGGCTAGGCGAGTACATGAAGAAGGGGGCCGAGGTGAGGGTGGAGATGATCAATAAAGCGGGCGGAGTCAATGGCCGGCTGGTGGAGTTGGTGACTTATGATGATCAATCATCCCCGGAAACCGCCACACGCCATGCCCAGAGGCTTATCTCAAGCGATGGTGTGGTCGCCCTCATGGGAACCGGTACCGCAGTTGTGTCGGGTGCCGTATCATCCGTTGCCAATAAATCAAAAGTCCCTGCGGTGATCCAATCAGGATATGCCCTTTCCGAAAAGGAGACCTTCACGTTCAACAACGCACACCCGACGGATTTCGCCATCTCCCGTCCCATGATGTATTTCCAGAAAAAGGGGATCAGCCAGGTGGCGTTGCTCATGCCCATCGGCCCGCTGGGAGAACTGGGTTCCGGCATCGCGAGGAAGCACGCGCCCACGTATAAGATCACCATTGTGGGGGAGGAGAAGTTTGATGTCAAAGCACCGGACGTGACCGCACAACTCGCCAAGCTGCGTACCCTGAAACCGCAGGCGATCATGGCATTCACCACGGGCGAGCCCGCGGCGCTGCTCGCGCGGAACATGGCCCAGATGGGCATGAACGTACCTCTCGTCGTGAGCCACGGTAATGCAACGCCCGGTTTCTTGAAACTGGTTGCCCAGACACCGACCGTGGTCATTGTGCCGTCAGGCAAGATTATGGCAATCGCAACTCTTGCGGACAATGACCCGGTCAAGAAAGTGGTCGTCGAATTCTCAAAGGCCTACCAGGCGAAATACGGTGAGCCGGCGAACTATTACTCGGGACAGCAGGCGGATGCAGTCGCGCTGATTTCGGAAGGGGTGAGGGTTACGAAGTCTGACGACCCGGTGAAACTGCGCGATGCCCTCGAGAACATCAAGAACTTTGCCGGCTGCAACGGCGTGTACAACATGTCTCCTGCAGACCATCAGGGCACGCGCACGGAAGATATGATTCTCCTCACCGTGAAGGACGGTAAGTGGGCAGTTCTCGAGTAGGGGCGGGTTAAAGGGCCTCTTTGGGCGATTTCTCGTACCTGGTCCAGTTTTTTTTCAGCGGGCTTACCTCGGGTGCCGTGTACGCCCTCATGGCGGTAAGTCTCGTGATCGTCTATAAGGTCTCGCTGCTGATCTGCTTCGCTCAGGGCGAATTCTTCGTGATCGGCGCTCTGACCATGGTGACGCTCACTTCAAAGGGGTTGCCGATGCCGGCCGCCCTTGGGGTGTCTATTGTCGTATCGACGGTGATCGGCGCGCTGGTCGAGCGCATCCTCATCCGGCCTATCCAGAACACGTCCGTCGGCAACCTCATTGTCATGACCATAGCAATCTCGCTGGCGCTGCGCGGCTCCGCGCTGCTTATCTGGGGCAAGGAGTCCGCGGTGCTTCCACCCTTTTCTGCGGCCCCGCCGATACAGGTACTGGGTGCCACGCTACAGTCGCAGGTGCTCTGGATAATCGGCATTACCATGTTCGTGCTCATCGTCATATGGTTTTTTTTCGAGAAGACCAGAGCGGGTATTGCGATGCGGGCTTGCTCAGAGAACCGGCTGGGCGCAAGTCTGATGGGTATCAGCACGCAGAAAGCTGCCATTCTTGCCTGGGCGTGGGGTTCAGGCATTGGCGCACTGGCCGGAATGGCGGTGGCGCCGCTTTTTTTTATGCAGTATGGCAGCGGACTCATGCCCATGGTGAAAGGATTCATCGCCATGTCCATCGGCGGGTTGGCCAGCATAGCGGGTGCAGTGATTGCGGGCTTTCTTCTCGGGATTGTCGAAGCCTACACCATCGGGCTCCTCTCGTCGCAGTTTTCCGACACTATTGTTTTTACTATACTGCTCATTCTGCTCTTCTTCAGGCCGAGCGGTCTTTTCAGTGCAAGCGGCAGGCGTGAAGTATGAAGCTGATCAATCGGTTCTGGTGGATACTCGTCCTCGCCTTTATAGCGCTCTACCCACCAACTTTCGGCGGCATGTCGCCCTATCGCTGCGGCGTGCTCATCTTTGTGGGCATTTACGTGATCCTGGCGGTGAGTCTTGATCTGCTTATGGGCTTCGCGGGACAAATATCAGTGGGGCATGCGGCCTTCTTTGCGATCGGCGCTTATGTCTCGGGTATCCTGACGGCGAAATACAGCGCTCCCCCTGCACTCGCGATGATGACAGGCATGGCGCTTTCAGCGGCGGTTGCGTGGGGAGTGGGACGCCCTGTACTTGCCCTGAAGGAATACTATCTGGCAATGGCAACGCTTGCGCTCAACGAGATTGTTGTCACGCTTATAGTCGGGCTCCAGTGGCTCACCGGCGGCGCTTCGGGTCTGCGCGACGTCCCCTCCTTCAGTCTGTTTGGTTTCACTTTCGACAACCAGATCCACTATTACTACCTCGTGTGGGCGATTGTACTGCTGGTGGTTGCAAGCAGCCTCCTGTTGACCCGCTCGCCCTTTGGAAGAACGCTCATTGCTATTCACAGTGATGAGACTGCAGCAAAGACGTTTGGAATTGACTGTGCCGGCTACAAGATCCGTGTCTACGTGCTTTCGGCTGTCTTTGCCTCGGTTGCAGGCTCTCTGTTCGCGCACTACATGGGCTTTCTTGCGCCGGATGACTTCAGTGTCATGACGTCCATTAACGTGCTTGTCATGCTATATCTGGGAGGCATTGGTACCATCTACGGACCTGCTCTCGGAGCGCTTTTTCTCAAACTGCTGCCGGAGATTACGGTCCGGCTCCAGGATTACGAGATGTTGATGAATGGCGTCATCCTCATACTCATTCTGGTCTTTATGCCAAAAGGGCTTTTCGGGATACTCACCGAGATCAGAAGCAGACTTGTGACCCGGGGTGCACGATGAGTGCGCCTCCACAAAGCACCGCGAGAGAGGAACAGCCAATGGGGGCGGCGCAAGAGGCCCTTCTGACGGTCGATGGTGTGAGTAAGTCGTTTGAAGGCGTACACGCTCTCATCGATGTCAGCTTCCAGATCAAGGCCGGTCACATCAAGGCGCTCATAGGGCCGAATGGCGCGGGCAAGACCACACTTCTCAATGTGATCAACGGCCTGCTTCTTCCGGATGAGGGCACGGTGAGCCTGCGAGGTCATGAGCTTACGCGCATGAAGACAGAGCAGATCGCGATGCTTGGCGTATCCCGTACCTTTCAACTCGTGCGGCTCTTCACGGTCAATGATGCCACGGTGCTTGATAACGTACTCCTCGGCGCACACAAGCGCATTAATCCTACAATCCTGGGCACACTCTTTCTTCGGAGCAGGAGCGGACACAAGGAAAGGGTAATGCGAGAGAAAGCCATGGAGGCGCTTTCTTTTGTAGGCATGGACTGGGCTGCTGACAGGGTACCCACTGCGCTTTCCTTTGGGAATCAGCGGCTGGTTGAGCTTGCGCGCTCACTGATGGCCGAGCCTGAACTGCTCCTCCTGGACGAACCGGCATCAGGCCTCAACGACGCAGAGGTAGAACAATTCCTGCAGCTTCTTATGGCGGTAAGAGCCAGAGGTGTTACCATACTCCTGGTAGAACACAACATGAACCTGGTGATGCGCCTCTCTGATGATATCGTGGTGCTTGATTTCGGGAAACGGCTGGCCGAAGGCGATCCTGCCAGCATCTGCGCCAACCCCGCGGTTATAGAAGCGTACCTTGGTTCCGAATGCGCCATTGGTGGGGGGAGCGGCTGATGCTGAGCATACGCGGCATCCACGCGGCATACGGCCGGGTAGAAGTATTGAAGGGTGTTGATCTTGACGTCGCGAAAGGGGAGGTAGTCTGCCTGCTGGGTGCGAATGGGGCAGGGAAATCAACGCTGCTCAAGATCATATCAGGTCTGATGGCGCCCACTAAGGGTGCCGTCCGCTTCCTCGGAAAGGAAATGACGAGGAAAAAGCCGGAAGAGATCGTGAGAACAGGCATTAGCCACGTACCAGAAGGGAGACAGATATTTGCCACGCTCACCGTACAGCAGAATCTGCTTCTCGGCGCGTACGCCCATGGCACCGCAGCAGCAGAGCTGGAAGAATTGTACCAGTCGATGTTCGACCTTTTTCCGATTCTGAAGCAGAGGTTTGCGGGCAAAGCGGGATCGCTCTCAGGCGGAGAGCAGCAGATGCTTGCTATCGCGAGAGGGTTGATGTCGCAGCCGAAACTCCTGCTGCTTGATGAGCCGTCGCTGGGGCTGGCACCGTTAGCGGTTAACAATATTTTCGGCGTCGTACGTGATCTGCGAACGCGTGACATCCCGATCCTGCTGGTCGAACAGAACGTGAGAGCTGCGCTGAAGATCGCTGATCGCGCCTACATCATGGAAACAGGACGAACCGTCAAGCACGGGGAGGCTTCCGAACTGCTCGGCGACGATGAAGTACGGAAACGATATCTCGGTATGTGAATGACCAGACCGCTTTCTTACGAGGAGGACAGGATATGCATTACGATCCCGATAAAGACGACCATGGATTGGCTCACAGTCCTTTTAAGTCGTGTGTGGTCCCCCGGCCTATCGGTTGGATCTCCACAATAAACGCCGAGGGCGTGCACAATCTTGCGCCGTACAGTCAGTTCCAGAACTTGAACTATAATCCGGCGTATGTCATGTTTTCCGCGGGCCAGAGAACGGGCGGGGGCCGCAAGGATACCGTTGCCAACATTGAGGAGACGGGCGAGTTCGTCTACAATATGGCGACATATGAGCTGCGCGAGGCCGTCAACCGCTCGGCGGCAGAGGTTGCGCCGGGTATCGATGAATTCGAGCTGGCAGGGCTCACCAAGGCACCTTCGGTACTTGTCAGGCCTTGTCGCGTGGCTGAATCACCGGTGCAGTTTGAGTGCAGATACTTTCAGACACTCCGCCTCCCGGGCAATGGGGCGAAGGGCGCCATCGACATTATCATCGGTAAAGTGGTTCTGGTACACGTGAAGGATGAAGTGATCGGACCGGACGGCAAGCTCGATATTCCCCGGATCAGGCCGCTGGCACGGCTCGGGTATTACGACTACACGAGCGTGGACTCTGTCTTTGAGATGGTGATCCCCGGTGACAACGAGCAACTCCTCGAGGGGCTTGAAGGCAGAACCAAAGGCACAGGACGACAGGGATAAGTGCAGAGCTGAGCATGATGTAGAAATGTTCATCAGAAATGATGTAGGGAAAAGGAGGAAGGGGGATGCGAGAGAAGACATCACGGGAGCATGGTTTGCTTTGCTACTTCATCCTGGCAGCGATTCTTGGCTTGACTCAGCCGGCCGTTTCGCTGGCTATCAATCATCCTGTCAGCGATCCTTACGAGGTGCGTCCCAGTCCTGACGGACTTCTACCCTACCTCATCATACCCACCCCTCCGGGGATCGCCATCGACAAGGATGTGATGGTGACTATGCCAGATGGTGTCAAGCTAGCCTGCAACGTCTACCGGCCCGCCAAGGAGGGCAAGTTCCCGGTCATACTCTCGATGACGCCATACGGCAAAGATCAGACTCCTCCTTCTTATAAACCGGACGGGACAGCGCTTCCAGGTGCCTTTGACCCTTACATGTTCAGGGTATATTCCCATGGGGCTGATGTCGGCCACATGAAGGTATCAATGCTTACCCCGTGGGAAGGGCCGGACGCGGCTTTCTGGGTGCCCAACGATTATGTGGTGATCATTGTTGACGTACGAGGAGGCTTCAAATCCGGCGGAAAGCCGTCAAGCCCCGCGCAGGGAGGCGACGATCTATATCAGCTGATCGAATGGGCTGCAGCTCAACCGTGGAGTAACGGTAACGTAGGCATGATGGGCGTCTCCGCTCTCGCGAGCAACCAGTATTACGCGGCCAGTCATCAGCCTGTGCCTCCGCACCTCAAGGCAATCGTTCCATGGGAAGGCACATCGGACCGTTACCGCGATCTTCTTTTCTGGGGTGGCATTCCTGAAACTAATTTCTCGCGGAGCGTAGGGCCGTGGAAAGTCAACCTGCAGAAACTCCCTCCTGAACAGGCGGCGAAGGCCTGGGTTGAGGCCATGGATCCGGTCGCCAATCAGAACATGATCCTCGAAAATCCAAAGCTGGAGCTGATCACGACTCCTATGCTGATATGCGCTTCCTGGTCCGATAAGGGGCTACACACGCAAGGTACGTTCGAGTCATACCGCAGGATCGGTTCCAAGGATAAATGGCTCTACACTCATGGCGGAAAAAAGTGGGAGCGCTTTTACAGCGACGATGCTCTCGCCTACCAGAAGAAGTTCTTTGACTATTATCTGAAAGGTCTGCAGAACGGCTGGCCCGACACTCCAAGAGTGCGGCTGGAGGTCCGGGAGACGAGGGACGAGTACCAGGTGCGCCTCGAGAATGAATTTCCCCTTTCCCGTACGGAGTACAAGAAGCTCTACCTGAATACACAGGATGGCTCGCTCAGTGCCGCACCTGCAAAACAGGGAAAGATCAGCTATAATTCAACGCAGGGTGGCAGCGCCTCCTTCGCCATCACCTTTAGCGAAGACACGGAGCTGACAGGCTATATGAAACTCAAACTGTGGGTGGCAGCACCTGACACCAATGATATGGATATTTTTGTCACCGCGAGGAAATTTGCAGGACCGTGTGATGCAGAGAGTCCGACCTGCAGGTCGCTGGAGACACTTGCCGGGAAGGGGAGCATTGCCAAGGGCAATGAGGTACAGTTCCGCGGCATGAACGGTTTTTCTGGTGACGCGGCAGCGAGAGGCCAGATGCGGGTCTCCCAGAGGGAACTCGATCCGGTACTATCCGCACCATGGCGGCCGGTGCAAAAATACCAGGGAGAGAAAAAGCTGAAACCGGGAGAGATTGTCCCGGTGGAGATAACCTTGTTACCGTCAAGCACGCTGTTCCGCAAAGGCGAAACGTTGAGCGTCTCCATCCAGGGCCACTCTCCTGTGGATCAGCCGCTCCTCTTCTATGACTGGCTCGTCAATAAAGGGAAACACGTGATCTATTCGGGTGGCAAGTATGATTCCTATTTACAGGTGCCGGTGATACCGGCGAAGAAATAAATTTCAGTTGAGTCGCAACCACGTGCGCTGTTGGGGAGTTTAGAACTGTGTCGTCAGGCCTGCTGGCCCGGTTGGCGGCGGGCCTGATTCTTTCGGCCGCTCTTTCATCTTAATTCTGTTTTCCAGGGGCTTCTGTCTTCTTGAGTGTTGCCATGCTCTCTCTGCAGGAAGGTGTTACTTCGTCCCGGTGCTCGTCCAGACATCGTGCTATTCCGCCGCTTTCCGGCTTCGCATCTTTGCAGAGCCTTGAGATATCATCCTTGCACGCCTGGCGCGCAGCCAGGACTTGCCTCAATCGCTCCTGCCTCTCGGCCCTTCCTCCCGCCATCTTAGCTGCATAATCCCGGCAGTTGCCTGACAATTCGTTCTCGTGCTTGCCGAGGCAATCGATAACTGCTGTCGGCTCTGACGGCAGGTCCTTACAAAACTTCTCAATATCTTCAGAGCAGGGATTCGCGGGCGCAGCGCTCACCGTGTATATAGAAACAGGTAAGAACAGGCAGGTGAGAAAGACCAGAGCTGCAAAAAGGAATCTATCTTTCATCTCTTTCTCCTTCAAATGTCGCCTCGTCGCGGGAATGCTCGTTGCCGCCCAGACAGCGGGAATATAGTACGTACGGTCTCGGCAGATTTCAACCCTGCGGGTAATAAGCGTTCTTAGATCAGGATGCGCACTATTCTATCCGCGAGTGAAGCGGCCCGGTCAGGGACCAGGAAGAGGCAGGGGTGAGCGCCACGGCAGGTGTGGCGTGCAGCAATTGCAGACTGGCCATAAATACGAACAGCACCGAACCCTATGAATGGACAGCCGTATTATTATATTCACTATAAGAAACAGAATGACGGATATGTGCCGTTCTTGTATCACACTGTCATGTGAAATTAATTACACTTGTATTATTGAGTGTTACGCTCTTCGTTTTGTTGACATTCACATGGAGTTGCGGTAATATACCCCTCACAATTTTCAGCTAGATGAACAAATGGCCAAAAGGGGGTAACGTATGTACATACCTGATTTCGATTACCATGCGCCTTCTTCTATCGAAGAAGCCTGCGCAATCCTGGCGAGCTACGGCAGCGATGCAAAAGTTCTCGCGGGGGGCACGGATGTGCTCTCCAGAATGAAGAATGAGTTGATTGCTCCGAAAGCGCTTGTCTCGATCAAGAACATCCCGGACATGGCATCCATCACGTACGTTCCCGGAAAAGGTGTTGTGATCGGCGCGAGAGTCACGCACAACGATCTCGTCAACTCGGAATTACTGCAACAAAAATATCCGTCAATTCCTGAAGCTGCGCACACCATGGCCAACAACCAGATTCGCAACAGGGGCACGATAGGCGGAAACCTGGTGAATGCCCTGCCCTCAGCCGATCTGCCGCCCATCCTGATCGCGCTGGACGCGAGCATCACACTGCTGGGCAGACACGGTAAGGGAATCGTGCCTCTGGAGGATTTTTTTATCGGGCCAAACCGTGCTGCCATCGAACCGGACAGAATTCTTACAGAGATCACCATTCCGGATCAGCCCACGACGGGCAGCGCATACTTTAAATTTGGCCTGCGTCAATCGGGCGCCATAGCCGTCGTAGGGGTAGGTGTGAGTGTTGTGGCATCAGGAGCTCACGTAGAGCAGGTGCGGATCGTACTTGGTGCTGTCGGTCCCGTGCCGATTCGGGCAAAGAAGGCCGAACAGCTGCTTATCGGCAATCTGGCCACTGAAGCTGCGCTGGAAGAAGTGGGTCGGGCTGCCGCGGCGGAATGCAGGCCCATTTCTGATATAAGGGCGTCCCAGGAGTATCGACGAGACATGGTCAGGGTTTTTACAAAGCGGGCTCTGCGCAAAGCATTGCATATGCAACCCGCAGGAGAGCCCGTGAAAATCGAAGGAGGTAATGGCGATGGAATGCATTGAAGATAAATATGGGATAAAGCGCTATCTCATCCAGATTGTCGTCAACGGAGATGATCGGGCACTCCTCGTCACGGCAAACACGCTTCTCGTGAATGTTCTTCGCGAACGGCTCGATCTCACGGGCACAAAGAAAGGGTGCGAACTGGGAAATTGCGGCTCATGCACTGTGCTGCTTGATGGCAAACCGGTCGATTCATGCCTTGTGCTGGCCGTGGAAGCAGACGGTTGTGAGATCACGACTATCGAGGGGGTAGCGCAGAGCGAGGAATTGGACAGGCTGCAGAATTCTTTTGTTGAGAACGCAGCGATCCAGTGCGGCTACTGCACGCCCGGTATGATACTCTCTGCAAAAGCACTGTTGACGAGAAATCCCGCTCCGACGGAACAGGAGGTCAGGCAGGCCATCGCAGGGAATCTCTGTCGGTGCACGGGTTACGTGAATATCGTGAAAGCCGTCATGGCTGCGGCCGCGACTACGGAGCAAGAAAAAAGAGGTGTGGCATGAAAGATGACTACGCGGTGATCGGGAAGAGCGTTCCGAAGATAGATGGAAGAGCCAAAGCCACGGGCCAAGCGAGGTATACAGGTGATCTTAAGTTTCCTAACATGCTCGTCGGTAAGATACTGACGAGTCCGCACGCCCATGCGAGGATTCTGCACATCGACACATCAGAGGCAGAGAAGCTTTCAGGTGTGAAGGCTATCATCACGCACAAGGACGTCCCGAGTAAGAAATACGGCATAAGTCCGGCACGATGGGATGAGAACATCTTCTGCATTGACAAGGTACGTTTCGTCGGCGACAAGGTAGCAGCCGTCGCCGCGATCGACGAGGAGACTGTCTACAAGGCTCTCAAGCTTATCAAGGTCGAATACGAAGTGTTGCCCGCTGTCTTCGATCCCGTAGAGGCACTGACCGAGAACGCGCCTCTCATTCATGAGGAATTCCCGGGAAACATCAACGCGGAGATTCACCAGGAGTTTGGGAACGTCGAGGAGGCCTTCTCCCGTTCCTTCCATGTAAGGACAGACACGTACATCGGGCAGCGCACCTACCAGAGCCCCATAGAGCCGCATGCGGCTATCTCCATGTGGGACGGAGGAAAGCTGACCGTCTATGCGAGCACCCAGTCTCCCCATTATTTCCAATACTATCTCGCGAGGGAATTTGAGCTTCCGATGGGAGATGTGCGTGTGCTGAAAACATTCGTGGGCGGCGGGTTCGGCGGCAAGATGGAGCCGACGGGCCTGGAATTCGGCGGCGCAGTGCTCGCGCGCATAACCGGCAGACCGGTAAAGATGTTCTACGACCGTGCAGAAATGTTTGCGCACAACCGCGGCCGTCACCGCCAGATCATGGAACTGACTACCGGTGTGGACAGGGAGGGTAAGATTCTCGGTTCCTACGCGAACTTTATCATGGACGGCGGCGCTTACACGAGCCTCGGCATCGCGAGTGCCTACTATGCAGGAGCGTTGCTTACGCTTACGTACGATTTTGACAACTACAAGTTCGACATGATCAGGGTGTACACGAATCTGCCCGCGTGCGGCGCACAGCGCGGTCACGGAGCCCCGCAGCCGAAATATGCATATGAATGCCACCTCGACAACATAGCCAGGGACTTGAGGCTTGATCCTGCCGAGATAAGGCTCATCAACGCAAGGAAGCCTAACACAGTCACACCGAACTCTTTTCGTATCAACTCGTGCGAACTCTCGGCCTGTATTGACAAGGCGAAAAAGATATCCGGGTGGAATGAGAAGAGAGGTAAACTACCCGGTGGCAAAGGCATCGGTATAGCCGTCGGCAGTTTCGTGTCCGGTGCAGGTTATCCTATCTACCGGACCGATCTTCCTCACGCGGCGGCGATTATCAAAGTACACGAGGATGGCTCTGCTGCTACGCTTTATACGGGCGCCACTGACATCGGCCAGGGGTCTGACACGGTCCTCTGCCAGATGGCTGCGGAAGCGATGGGCATCAAATACGAGCAGATGAAGATAGTGTCGGCCGACACGGAGACGACGCCGCACGATTTCGGCGCATATGCGAGCCGCCAGACGTTAATGTCGGGTTCGGCAGTTAAGGAGGCGGGTGAAATGGTAAAAGAGCAGGTTCTCGAGATGGCCGGCAAAATGCTGGAGGTCAGCCCCTCCGAACTCGACTGCAAGGAAGCCGTGGTCTTCTTGAAGAGCGATCCTGGGATCAGCATCCCCTTTTCCAACGTGGCGCGGAAACTCTTCGTAGATAAAGGGCCGCTCGTGGGGAGGGGAGCCTACACGCCGCCTAAATTGGGCGGAAGCTTCAAGGGCGCGGCGGTCGGTACGTCGCCGGCGTATAGCTTCGCGACGCAGATAAGTGAGGTGGAGGTCGACAAGGAAACAGGTGAGATAAGGGTAAAGGAAGTCTGGGATGTCCATGATTGCGGCAAGGTGATCAACCCTGCGCTGCTGCACGCTCAGGTCCATGGAGCGCTCTTCATGGGGATGGGCGAGGCTATCTGGGAAGAGGTCCGGTTCGACAAGAACGGCAAGATCATCAACCCGAATTTATCAGATTACCGGCTCCCTACTGCGCTCGACATGCCGAGAGTAACGTCAGAACTGGTGGAAAGCTACGATATCGCGGGACCCTGGGGCGTAAAGGAGGTGGGTGAGGGCGCTACTATCCCGACCATGGGCTGCTTTGCAAATGCCATCCTGGACGCTGCAGGCGTAAGTGTCAACAGTCTGCCGCTCAGCTACGAAAAGGTCTGGCAGGCGCTGCGCGAGAAGGAAGCAGGAGAGAAGCAGACCAGGAAACCCATCGAGCACGAAGGTTACCCGGGTGAACCGGCCGCTTACGAAATGGAGTAGGGACAGGTTAGGATACTACATGTACGTTTTTTTGTGTTCCTTTAATTTTTTATTGCCATGCCACCGCTCTGTGGTTAGAATATTGCAGAAAGTCCAAGACTAGTAAGATACGACTAGGAACAAGGTGCAGGTTCGGCGACGAGCCTGCGCAAGAGAGGTACGATTGGCTTTCAGGGCGTCGGTCGAGAGCGGAAATGTTTTACTCAGGTTCATTGTGCGGGTTGGCAGGGAGTCTTTAGGCCTGGTGAGCACATTCGGCGCCATGGCGATTTTCTTCTTTCTCGGCTTCGTCAACATCTTCAGACGGAAACAGATCGCGGAGATAGTGAGTCATACCTATTCCATCGGTGCGAGGTCTTCTCTTATCGTCATGCTGGTAGGCCTTTTTACCGGCATGGTACTCGGGCTTCAGCTCTTCTATACCTTGGTGAAATTCGGCTCGGTGGGAGCGCTCGGGTCTGCGGTTTCTCTCTCCCTCATCAGGGAACTGGGGCCGGTCCTGACGGCCATTATGATCACGGCAAGAGCCGGGTCAGCGATGGCTGCGGAGATCGGTATCCTGCGCATCTCAGAGCAGATCGACGCGCTGTACACCATGCGTATCGACCCCGTACGCTATCTGATAAGCCCCAGGATTGCTGCCGCCATTATCAGCTTCCCCATTCTTACAGCCTTCTTTGATCTGATAGGAATTTTCGGAGGCTACATCAGCGGCGTGCTCCTGCTCGGCACAAACGCAGGCACCTACCTTTATCGGGTTCAGTTTCCAGTCGACATCGTAGACGTGCGAGGAGGATTTATCAAGGCGCTCGTCTTTGCAGTGATCGTATCAACCATCTGCTGTTTTCAGGGTTATTTCTGTCATATGCGGCCGCAAGGTTTCGGCGCGAAGGCTGTCGGCCTCGCGACGATATCAGCGGTTGTGATTTCCTGCGTTATGATCCTTATTTCTGATTACGTGGTAACGTCATTTCTGATGTAGGTGGATTGATGGACGCTGGTATGCCGATAATGGAATTACGTGGGGTCACCAAGCAATTTGGCGATAAGACCGTCCTGGACGGGATCAACCTGAAAATATACGAAAACCAGGTCACCACCATTATCGGGAAGAGCGGTACCGGCAAGAGCGTGCTTCTCAAGCACATCATCGGGCTGCTCAAGCCGGACGAAGGCACGGTGCTTTACAGGGGAAAGCCTCTCAGCGCAATGAAGCGCGATGACCGGGAAGAATTTAGAAGCCACATCTCGTACCTCTTTCAGAATAATGCCCTTCTCGACTCTATGACTGTTTTTGAGAATGTCGCCCTTCCTCTCAGGCAGACCACGAACCTTGCCAAGAAGGAAATCGAGACGAGGGTAAAGAAAAAACTAGAGGATCTGGAATTGGCCGATGCCTCATATAAGTATCCGTCGGAGCTTTCAGGCGGTATGCAAAAACGGGTTGCCCTGGCCCGGGCACTGGTGACAGACCCGGCGATTGTGCTTTTCGATGAGCCCACTACCGGGCAAGACCCGATCCGCAAAAACATGATCCTGAGCATGATCGTTCACTACAAAAAGAGATTCGGCTACACCACCGTTATGATCAGTCATGATATTCCGGATGTTTTTTTCATCTCTGACCGGATTGTCATCCTCTGGGAGGGAAAGGTCGGTTTTGAAGGAACGTACGAAGAGGCGGTGCGACTGAAGCACCCCATGATCGACGAGTTCCTGCGCAGCTTGGAAGGTTTTGAAGATGAACTGACAGGCTTGCTTTCAAGAGAAGCATTCAGGGTGCACTACGGAGCGATGCTCGGCGGCGTTGCAGTGCAGTCAACCATTTCGGCGGCCCTTTTCAGCGTGGAATTTGATTTGCTGAGCGATGCACTGGGACCGCTGGCGGCATTGGAAGTTCTCAGGGCCCTTGCCGATTACACCAATAAACATTTTGGATCCGTGGGGGCCTTCTCTGCCCGCCACAGCAGAGATAAGATCCTCACCATTTTTCCTCACACCAGTGCGGATGAAGCGAAGCAACTGGTAGCCGAGTTTGCCAAACAATTGGAGCAGGACGGACTCCCGAAAATTCAGAGCAGCGCTCAAAAAACGGTTGGGGCCGAGGCATGTTTCGAGGTCTATGTTCTTGCAGGAGTTACAGATATTGGCCCCTCGGACGAGATCAACACTATAATAGAGAAAGCTCAAGCAAACCAGACGATTGTTGCAACGCACCGATGCGATGCCGGAGGTAGCGAAGGATGAAGAAATATTCTATAGAAACCACAGTCGGCGTTTTCGTTCTGGTCGGACTCATCTGTGTGGGCTACATGACAGTCAAATTGGGTAAGATTTCCATATTTGGCGGAGACACCTACCAGCTTTATGCACGATTCACATCCGTGGACGGACTGAGATCCGGCAGTGCGATTGAAGTCTTCGGCATGCAAGTGGGGACCGTGGATAGCTTGAGTATAGATCAGACGAAACAGATGGGAGTGGTGGGCCTGAAGATCAATAGCGACGTGAAGGTATACGATGACGCATCAGCCACCATCAAGACTTCCGGACTCATAGGCGACAAGTATGTGAAGATCGATCCGGGAGGAGGAGGGGAGCTGTTGAAGCCCGGTTCCTTCATCACCCAGACGTCCATTCCGGCTGACATCGAGGATCTCATAGGTAAATACGCATTCGGCTCTACCTCGCCCGGTCCGGAGAAGGCACCGGAGAAATCGCCGGAGGGTGCGGGTAAGTAGCCGGTGTAGACAAAGAGATGTTGAGCGTCGAGTGAAGGAAGATTCGACGTGGGTAGAGCGAGGAGGATTTCAATGAAAAAAAAGATAGTCGGAGCCTTTCTGTTGGGATGGCTTTTGCTTCCCCTGGCTGCTTTTGCCGGTGCACCGCTCGACACGGTCAAGGCCAATGTGAACGGTGTCCTGGAGGTGCTGCGCGATCCCAAGCTCAAAGGGGAGGCCGGCAAGAAGGTTAAAGAGCAGAGGATTACCGTTGCTGCGGAGAAGCTTTTTGACTTTGTCGAGCTGTCTAAACGAACGCTCGGCCTGAACTGGAACAACTTCAGTCCTGATCAGCGCAAAGAATTCGTTCAGCTCTTTGAAAACATCCTCAAGGATGCCTACGTCGAGAAGATCATCGCGTATACGAACGAACAGGTTGACTTTGTGAAGGAGGTACCTCTTTCAGAAAACACCGTGGAGGTCCAGAGCACGGTCGTCTCTAAAGGTGCCCAGGTGCCCATCAATTACAGGGTGATCAAGAAAGACAATGATTGGAAGGTCTATGACGTGGTGATTGAGGGAGTGAGCCTCATCAACAATTACCGTACGCAGTTCCGGGAGATCCTTGGAAACAATCCGCCAGAGAAGCTCCTTGAGACGTTGCGCAAGAAGACCGGGGCGAAGTGAAAGTCAGAACCCCAGAAAGCAAAAGAGACGGCAGGCGGTACGGACTTAAGGCCCTGACGCTCTGTCTGTTTGTCGCATGGGCAGTGGCGCTCAGTGTTCCGTCCGCGCGTTGCGAAGACACCCCCTCAAGCGTGCCCCCATCTTTACAGCCGCACGAAGGGACAGCGCAGGCAGCCGGGGAGCGTAAGCCAACCGCGTCCGCATCTACGACATTGAAATCGGATGATGAGTATGGCAACGTGACAGAGGAAGAGGTGGAGGCACCCGGTGCGAAAGGGGCACAAATCGCAGATCCCATCGAGCCCTGGAACAGGGCCATGTATCACTTTAATGACAAGCTCTACTTCTGGGTGCTGAAACCCGTTGCTATCGGTTACAAGGCTGCTCTGCCCGAAGAGATTCGCGGTCTGTTCACCAATTTCTACTACAATCTGAAGGCGCCGATCCGGATCGTCAATAACCTGCTTCAGGGCGAGCCCGGCTATGCAGGAAAGGAATTGGCGCGGTTTGTAATCAACTCGACAATCGGTGTCGGAGGTCTGCGCGACTGTGCCGGCGAGTGTTTCGGGATAAAGGGACGTAACGCCGACCTGGGTCAGACCCTTGGCATATATGGCGTCGGGTTCGGCTTCTACCTTGTCTGGCCTATTCTTGGACCGTCCAGCCCACGCGACACTGTGGGGTTTGCGGGTGACTGGCTCCTGAAGCCGACCACGTACATCAGTTCAAACTTTTTTGACCCGGTCACGATAGGCCTTTACGCCCATGAAGCAGTAAATAAGGCGTCCTTCCATATCGGCGATTACGAGGCCCTCAAGGCAGCGGCTATAGATCCCTACGTAGCCATACGTGACGCCTATGTCCAGAGCAGGATGGAGGACCTTAAGCGGTAGCCCTGATTGAAGCTGAGTGAGGAAGAGTTTGACAGAATCGTGCGCATGGCTCTTGATCGCATACCTGCTGACCTAAGTCGGTACCTGGACAATCTCATCATTTCCGTGCGCAAACGCCCCTCCAGGAAAATGCTTCGTGAGATGAATCTTGAGATCGGCGATGCACTCTTCGGCCTGTTTGATGGAGTGCCGCTGACTGAGCGTTCGGTTACATCGCCCCCTCTCTTTCCTGATTCCATCCTGCTCTTTCAGGAGCCCCTGGAGGCAGCCTGCGAAACACTCGAGCAACTCGAGGAGGAGATCGAGGTTACAATAGTCCATGAGGTAGCGCACTTTGTCGGCATGAGTGAGGAGCGCCTCACGGAACTGGGATACGATTGATGCCACGTCCGTACCAGGGTAAAACTTGACTGCCCCCGGGCACTCAGTTGTTTCCCCCGCTCGTGCAGACGTTACATGCTACTGCGCCGGAACTGCAAT
>DATKNH010000027.1 GCA_035541455.1 Syntrophorhabdales bacterium | reverse complement strand
CTCTGTGTGGGAGAATCAGACAGAACATAGCCCGACTCTTCTTCCAATTTTTGCAGTTTGCGGTAGAGCCTGTCATACTCATCATCCCCGATTACCGGTGAGTCGAGGACATAATAGCGGTAGCTGTGGTAATTGAGTTCCTTGACGAGATTTTCGATCTCTTTTCTGGTATGTTCTGAGGTTTCCCGCATAGGAGTGCTCCCGACAGGCTACTCAAGAATATATCTTCCCGACAGATTCTTCAACAATAGCAGTTGGGTATGGCTTGAGGGAATGGCTCATTTTTGCTATCCTATCTGAAGGCCTGAGAGTGTATGCGGCCGGAGGCGTGAAATGTCCTTATTATCGGCGATAGGCAACACCCCTCTTATTGAGCTTCCTAACGTGAGCCCTAATTCGGGTGTGAGAATCTTTGGCAAGTTGGAAGGATGTAACCCGGGCGGTTCAGTCAAGGACCGTCCAGCATACTACATGATTAAAAAGGCGGAAGAAGCGGGGGAACTCACCCACGATAAAATAATTCTGGAGCCTACCTCGGGCAACACGGGCATAGCGCTCGCAATGATAGCAGCGGCTAAAGGATACCGGGTAAGGCTTTTCATGCCGGAATGTGTGAGCAGCGAGAGAAGGCTTATTCTGGAGGCGCTGGGTGCGGATGTTACCATGACCCCCGCAAAAGAGGGCACCGACGGCGCGATACGAAGAGCCCACGTGCTTTTTGAGACTGAGCCTGAAAAGTATTTTATGCCCAACCAGTACGACAATCAGAGTAATGTGCTGGCGCACTATGAGACCACGGGGCCTGAAATAGAGCGGCAGACGGGCGGAGAGGTGGATGCTGTCGTCGCGGGCATGGGCACGGGGGGAACGCTTATGGGCCTGGCGAAATACTTCAGGGAAAAAAAGCCAAAGGTCAAGATCATCGGTGTCGAGCCTACGCTTGGTCATACCATCCAGGGGTTGAAAAACATGCACGAATCGATTGTGCCAAAAATTTACCGCGAAGAATTCCTGGATGAGAAAATAGTGATCGAGGATGGCGAGGCATTTGAGAGAACAAGACTCCTCGCCCAAAAAGAAGGAGTCTTTGTGGGCATGTCAAGCGGTGCTGCTATGGCTGGTGCTCTGCTGGCCGCCGGCAGCATGAGCCATGCAAATATAGTAGTGATCCTTCCTGACCGGGGCGACCGCTACCTGAGTGTCACCCAATTCAGATCAATCTGCGCCAAATGCCCACCGTGATGGTGGCATAAGGTATAAGGTGAAGGGGGCTCTTGGCGTCGCCCGAAGGCCCCCTCCTTTCCTCAGGCTGCGGGTGTGCCACCGAATCATCGCTGTCCCGACAGCCACTCCATACGTTGTTTCCCGGCCTTGCTTACTTCTTTTTCGCAGGAGCTTTTTTCTTCGCCGGAGCTTTTTTCTTTGCGGGCATCATCCATCCCCCCTTTCCTTTAGAGTGTTTGCTCCCTGTCATCCAGCTCTATCCTTCCCTTGCGTATGAGCAATCTCAGGAATGTAGAGACATTCATCCCGAGACCGGAAGCCCTCTTCTCTACCATCTCGTATTCTGTTCTGCTGAGACGGACTACCACGGGGACCGATTTCTTATCCTTATCTGCCTTTCTCTTTCTCATTCGCCTATCACTATTAATATACTATTAATCGATTAATTCTGCCTTGTCAACAAAAAAATAAAAAAACTTTATGGCTGTTAGTCGCTTAGAACAGAGATCGATATCAAATGTATTACATTTTGCTGTTGCGTGCCTTCTGTCAGTAAGCCGAACGCCTCACAGCCGGAACGCTTTGCCTTCAGGGACGACGAGTGCATATTCTCTTCTGTAAGAAGGTTGATAAGAGGTGTCAGGTGTCCGCGTTACTGTTGCAGGTTATAGGCTTCGAGATGTATTCGCGGTACTGCGTGGAGATGCTCCTCAGGAGAGCAAAGCTATCGGCTTCTTGTAACCTGTAGCGCGGAACTCGGAACGTGTAATTGGTCAGGACTTTCCGCTGAATATTTCCCGGATGAGTCTCTTTGCTTCTTTAACCTGTGCGCGGCTCAGCTTGAGGCCTTCGGCTGTGCTCTCGGCGGCCGCACTGATCGAGTAAATGTGTTCCTTCATTGCAGCCTGTTTTTTCATGCCCGGGGGAAGATCGGGTGTGATGCCGATAGCCTGCTGCACATCTTCTGGAAACTTGCCCGGATCTGCAGTCTCGTAGATCACACTGAGCTGGTCGTGGCAGCCTGCGAGGTAAATCTCCAGTGTTTTCCATCCGACTGCACCATGAGGGTCGAGCACGATCCCGAACGAGGCGTAGACCTCTCGCATGGTCTGATAATGCTGAGGGTTGTTTATGCCGATGGAAAAGATGTCCCGCCCCATAGCCTCGATATCGGGTAATTTCCCAACAACACCGGCCTTCACCACATTACCGGTGGCGGAATCTCTCTCGTCGTACATGTGGCCGCCATAAAAATCGAAGAGCCTTGCGAGATTGCTCGGATGCGAAACGATCATCGCCGACGAAGGTGACTTCACCGACGGCCGCACCGTATAGACACCCTTCTCCAGGAACTCAGGGAATTCTGTGTTCTCGTTGACACCCGCGAGAATGCGGGACACGGGAAGCCCCATACCTTTCGCGAAGACAGTCCCCATCATATCACCGAAATTTCCTGAGGGGATGCTCGCAAGCATCGGCTCCGGATAGTCGGCGACCCTCGAGTATGCATAAAAGGGGTAGACCGCCTGAGGCAGCAGCCTTCCCACGCTGATGGAATTCGCGGACGTGAAACGTTCACGATCTTCGAAAATCTCAGCGGCGAAGGCTTTGTCTCCGAGGAGGTTTTTGGCAAGCGCCTGGCACACGTCGAAATCTCCCTGCACCTCAAACGCGTAAATGTTCCCCCCCAGTGTTGTCATCTGCCTTCGCTGGCCTTCGCTGATCGAGCCTTTTGGGAAGAAGACGATATTGTCCACGCTGCCAAGCCCGTGGAGCGCGTCAGCAACAGCGCCGCCCGTATCTCCGCTGGTTGCCACCACCACACTCCTCTTCAACCCCCTCTTTCCGAGGAAATAATTGAGGGCTCTCGCAAAAAAACGGGCTGCGTAATCTTTGAAAGAGTAGGTAGGCCCTTTAGTCAACCACATGATGTGGGTCCTGCCCGTCACGTGCTGGATTTCCGTGGGTATCTTGTCCGCACGGTACGCGTCCTCAAGAAGGGCCCGAAGCGCATCGGCCGGAATCTCAGAGGCAAGATACGGCGAGAGTACCTGCAGGGCAATCTCGGCATACGTCCTGCCTTTCATGGCCGCTATTTCAGATCCCGCGAGCACAGGGATATTCTCGCGTGCTACGGTGTAGAGGCCGTAGTCAGGAGCCAAGCCGCGCAGCAGGGCAGTCTCAAAGTTCACCTGGTCTTGGGGATCGTTTGTACTTTTGTAGAGTATCGCCATCGCAGTCGTCTGACTGAGCTTGAATGTTCGGAGAATTAGGATACCCGATCCCTGGCGCTTAATCAAATCGCCTCGCTGCTTTTATTTGACTTATATCCCTGATTTTGGTAAAAATCCTCTTGCCGGGTATTACTTCAAATCCCACGATTTCGTAAACCTTGGGGGATCGTTCAACGGCAGGACAACGGACTCTGACTCCGTGAATTAAGGTTCAAATCCTTATCCCCCAGCCATTGTATAGAGCACGGGGCCTCTGCAAAGAGGCCCTTTTGTTTTAAGGGAGTCAGAGTCAGGCCGCACCGCCGGCCGAGAGGGGGAGGCTCCGCGGGCTGTGCTCGGGGAGGGGCGGCGCCGCACAGCCGCAGTCCGGTCGGCGGTAGACAAAGCGCAGTTAGCGCATTACAGTTAGCATATTACGGTAGGTAACCTGGGCCGACGCCTTCCTCTTCAGCACAAGCAGGGACGCATGACCAAGAGAAGCAGAACGCAGATGGATGAGCTACGAAAAAAAGCAGAAGAAACGCTTGAGCAGTCGTTGTCTTACCCCCGGGAGCACGACCCGGACAAGCTGGCCCACGAACTCTCCGTGCATCAGATCGAACTGGAGATGCAGAACGAAGAGTTGCGCAAGAGCCAGATCGAACTCGAGGCATCGAGGGAGAAATACTTCGATTTGTATGATCTTGCGCCGGTCGCCTATGTGACCATCGATGAGAACGGGCTGATAACAGAGGCGAACCTGACCTCCTTCTCCCTGCTTGGGGTTGAGCGACGTCATCTCATCGGCCGTCCCTTGTCTGCCTTTATAGACCAGGCTTATCAGGACGCCTTCTACCGCCACAGGCGCCACGTGCTCATGGCAGGGAACAAACGGACCTGCGAGCTCGTGCTGAGAAGGAAAGACGGTACACTCTTCCCCGCAGAACTACAGAGCGTCGCCCTGGTTTCCGGTGAGCGCCCCGTGATGCGTTCGGTGGTGATCGACCTCACGGAGCGCAAGCGCTCTGAAGAGCGGCTCCAGGAGGCCCAGAGAATGGCGGCTATCGGCACCCTCGCCGGGGCGGTATCGCCCACGACTTCAATAACATACTTGCGGCTATTATCGGCTTCACCGAGATGGTGCTCGACGAAGTCGCCGACAACGCACATGTTCAGCACAAGATGGAACAGGTACTGAAGGCAGGTCTTCGCGGCAGAGACCTGATCAAACAGATTCTCGCCTTCAGCCGCAAAAGCGAAAAAAAACGGAAAAGGATCAGTCTGGCCCACCTCGTTAAGGAGACCCACGCGCTGCTCAGGGCGTCACTCCCCGCCACAATCAGGATGCCTCTTGTCATCACCACGAGCGACGACTATGTCCTTGCAGACTCCACACAGCTGCAGCAGGTCCTCATGAACCTTGCCACAAACGCGTCCGATGCCATGCGGGATGACGGAGGCGAGCTCTTGATAGGGCTCTCCTCCGCTACCTTCGCTCAAGACAGTACCCCTCCTGACCCTGACATGGCGCCCGGCGCCTACGTGAAGCTGACCGTGAAGGACACGGGTGCCGGTATGGCCGAAGATGTGCGGCAGAGGATATTCGAACCCTTCTTCACCACTAAGGAGAGGGGTAAAGGAACCGGCATGGGCCTTGCCGTGGTCTACGGGGTGGTCAAGAGCCATAAGGGCGGTATCACGGTGCAGAGCGCACAAGGACAGGGCTCCACCTTCGAGGTATTCCTGCCCCAAGCCAAAAGGATGGAAGCAAAGCAGGAAGAGACGCGGGTCTCAGGGCTGCCCACCGGCATGGAGCGGATACTCTTTGTCGATGATGAGGAGCTGCTCGTGGAGATGGCACGGGATACGCTTGAGTACCTCGGGTATCACGTGACGGCCACTCCAAGCGTTGCGGAGGCTTGGAATCTCTTTCTTGAAGACCCCTACAGGTTTGATCTCGTTATCACGGATCAGACCATGCCCGACCTCACCGGGATAAGCCTTGCGCAGAAGATGCTCAAGGTACGCAAGACGATCCCTATCATCCTCTGCACCGGGCACAGTGAGACAGTATCGGCGGAAAAAGCAAGAGAAGTCGGTGTCCGCGCCTTCGTGATGAAACCAACAACAAAGAAAGAACTGGCAGAAACCATACGGCGGGTCCTGGGTGCCCGGACGGGCTGACGGCCCAATTCACCAGCGCCTCTTCTTGCCTTACAACAGGTGAAGGCACGCCGGCCTCTCTGTCGCGAGAAGACAAAGGCCGTTTGGGTGTCTGCGCGGATGGTTTACGTGGCGGTCGTTTTTTTGCCATATCCACCTCCTCTCCTTGGAGATCGGCTGATTCGACGTGGGCCGGCCCATCGTTCATATCGTCTCAAACCTCCAGTACGAGGGCCTTGTCAAGGATGCCCAGGAGGTGCTCCAGACGCTCACTTCCAAAGAGGTGCAGCTCCAGACCAGGGAGGGAAACCGGTACGTAATGCGCATCCTGCCCTACCGGACCGTGGACAACGTGATCGACGGCGTTGTCGTCACCTTTATCGACATCAATGCCCTGAGGCGCCCCGCAGAACTGCTCAATAAGGAGCTCGTGGGAGCCCAGACCGCAATCGATGCACGCCTCATCGGCCAGGCAATGCGGGAGCCGGTGCTGATGCTGAACGCAGAAAAAAGGGTCATCGGCGCAAGCCTCAGGAAGCTCCTCTACGAGGCCCTGCCGCAACAGAACGAACGCGGTCACAATTCCCCCAGCCACGTATGCAGTGTGATGTGAGTACCATAGGCTTGCCCGTGGAATCTATTTCCTACCCTTGCGCCGCGATCTTACCCCACGAGTCACGCAGTGCTACGATGCGATTGAACACCAGTTTGTCGGGTTTGGAGTCTTTCAGGTCGGAGCAGAAATAGCCCAGGCGTTCAAACTGGTAGCCGCTGCCCGGCTGCGCCGATGCGAGGCTCGGCTCCAGCCGGCACTGCACAAGTGTTTCAAGGGATGCCGGATTCAAGAGACTGGTAAAATCATCAGAACCGCTTGCAGGGTCCGCCACCCGGAAGAGCCTGTCGTACAGCCTCACCTCCGCAGGGATCGCGTGTGCAGCGGAAACCCAGTGAACGACACCCTCTACTTTGCGGCCGTCGGCAGGAGGGCCGTTGCGCGTAGAGGGATCGTAGGAGCAGTGCACCTCGAGAACGTCACCTGTGGTCTCGTTCTTTGTGACGCTCTCACATTTTATGACGTACGCGTTGCGGAGCCTCACTTCACGGCCCGGCGCGAGACGCTTGTATTTCTTCGGCGGGTTCTCGCTGAAATCCTCCTGTTCGATGTAGAGGATCCTTGAGAATGGCACTTTGCGGTTACCCATCGAAGGGTTCTGCGGATGATTGGCAGATTCAAACTCTTCCACCTGGCCCTCCGGGTAATTGTCGAGCACAACCCGAAGGGGCTTTAAAACAGCCATAGCCCGTGGTGCCCGCTCGTTCAGGTGATCACGCACGCATGCCTCAAGAAGCGTGATGTCAACGAGATTGTCATTCTTGGCCACGCCTATCTTTGCACAGAAGTCTCTGATCGCCTCAGGCGGATACCCGCGCCGCCTCATGCCGGCGACCGTGGGCATGCGGGGATCGTCCCAGCCGCTAACGTAGTTCTGCTCAACAAGCTGGATTAGTCTGCGCTTGCTCAAGATCGTATAACTCAGATTCAACCGGGCGAATTCGATCTGGCGCGGGCGATCCCCTTCAATGAGCTCATTCACGAACCAGTCATACAAGGGTCGATTATTTTCGAACTCCAGCGTGCAGATGGAGTGCGTGATATTTTCTACGGAATCAGAGAGGCAGTGGGCAAAGTCATACATCGGGTAAATCACCCAGTTGGTGCCGGTACGATAATGAGGTGCGCGTTTTATGCGGTAAATGACAGGGTCCCGCATGACAACGTTGGGAGAGGCCATGTCGATTTTCGCCCGGAGCACATACCTTCCGTCCTCGAATTCACCTGCCCGCATCCGGGCGAACAGGTCAAGGTTCTCCTCGGCGGAGCGGTTGCGATCGGGGCTTTCCTTTCCGGGCGCAGTCAGGGTGCCGCGGTATTCCCTGATCTCGTCGGCGCTGAGACCATCGACGTACGCCTTGCCTGACTTGATAAGCTGGACAGCGAATTGATAAAGCTGCTCAAAGTAATCGGACGCATAAAACAGCCGGTCCGCCCAGTCAAACCCCAGCCAGTGAACATCGTTGATGATTGACTCGACGTATTCCAGCGACTCACCCGCAGGATCGGTATCATCCATACGCAGGTTGCAGGTACCCCTGTATTGCGCTGCGATACCGAAATTGAGACATACGGACTTGGCATGGCCTATGTGAAGATAGCCATTCGGTTCGGGTGGAAAACGCGTGGCAACGCGTCCTCCGCGCTTGCCTTGTTTGAGTTCGTCATCGATGATCTCACGTATGAAATCGGTCTGTGGAGAAACATCCGTTGGCGTCATATCTCACATTTCATGCCTATTCCGTGGTCTTCACCGTGCTGGAACGGCAAGCCTTTTCCTAACTTATTACCATACATAGGGGCTGCTTTCAAGGCTGACGCCCACCGCCGGACAGGCCCCTCTAGCGACTATCCGGGACGTATTGTGAAACGTCAAGCGCACGATCGTACCGGTAGCCATCACCAGTCGGAGCATCCGAAGCTGATACCCCGCAACCTCTTGATAAGTTGCGTAGTTACAGGTATACTACTGTTTTCAAGGAACAGCAGAGGCCGGGCTGACAGGTTTCACGTCGTAGTGCAACCCCAAAGATGCGTATCTACTGTTTGTGTTATCCCCGGAGGCGTGTATGAAGGTTCAGGTTGAGAATGTTGACCGTGTCAGAAGAAAGATCGAAGTGATCCTCGATGAGGAGAACGTGCGCGAATTGGAAAACAGCATCTATGAGGACCTGAGAAAGAAAGCAAGGATAAAAGGGTTTCGGCCGGGCAAGGTCCCCCGGTCAGTATTGTCTACCTACTATAAAGATGTCCTGGATGACGAACTGAAGAGAAAGATCGCGGAGGACACGATTGCCGCTGCGCTTTCGGAGGCGAACGTTGATCCGGTAAGCGAACCTTCGATCACGTTCTATGATGAGAAGGATACATATGGCTACACCATGGAATGCGAAGTGGCTCCGGATTTCGAGTTGCCCCAGTACAAGGGCCTGGAAGTTGAAGTAGAACCGCTAAAGATAAGTTCCGAAGATGTCGATAACAGGTTAGATGCATTAAAACAGATGCACGCCGAAGTCGCGACGAAAGAGAGCGGCGACGCCGATAAGGGGGATTTCGTCGTAATAAAATATGAAGGCTTCGTTGACGGCAAGCCTCTCAAGGATGCCAAAAGCGACGCCTACCCCCTCGATCTTGGTTCGAGTACGCTTGCGCCTGAATTTGAAAGCGCGATCATCGGCATGAAAGTCGGCGAGGAGAAAGAGGTAGAGATAGCCTTCGCAGCCGACTATCCCGATAAGGAGGTCGCGTCAAAGAAAGCGACATTCAAGGTGCTTCTGAAAGAAGTAAAGCAGAAAAGACTGCCTGAAATTAATGATGAGTTCGCGAAGGATCTTGGCTTTGAGAACATGGATCGTTTAAGACAGAGCGTCTCTGCTGAGTTGCAAAAGGAGAAGGAGAACGAGAGAAGAAACAAGATTTCTGACAAGATTCTCGACCAACTGCTTGCCAAGGCCGATATCCCTGTGCCCGGCCGCCTCCTTGAAAAACGGCTGACGGCCATGGTGCAGGAAGCAAAATCACGCATGAAAGCGAACAGGCTCGGCGCTGAAGAGGAGCGGAATATCGACATCCTCCTTCGCAAAGAGCTCGAGCCGCAGGCGGAGAAGGGAATCAGGGCCGGCATGCTGTTCGGCCGCATAGCAAAAGAAGAGACCATACAGGTTGAAGATAGTGATGTGGAGGAGCGCATTAAAAAGATTGCAGAAGACACAAAGAGAGGCTATGATTATATAAAAGATCTTTACGAAAAACATAACCTGCTTGATAACCTCAGGTCGAGCCTGATGGAAGAAAAGACAATGGATCTTCTTATAGGCAGCGCACAGTTGAAGGAGACAGTATGAGTCTGGTGCCGATTGTAATTGAGAAAGACGGCAGAGGGGAGCGCGCGTACGACATATACTCCCGGCTGCTGAAAGATCGGATCGTCTTTTTGGGCACCGGCATTGACGACGTTGTCGCCAACCTCATCATCGCCCAACTCCTTTTCTTAGAATCTGAGGACCCTGCAAAAGATATTCATTTCTACATTAACTCACCCGGGGGTTTGATCACGAGCGGTCTGGCCATCTACGACACGATGCAATACGTCAAGTGCCCGGTCTCAACCATATGCATCGGACAGGCAGCCAGCATGGGAGCGGTGCTGCTCGCCGGCGGGTCCAAAGGGAAGAGGTATGGTCTGCCGCACGCCCGGGTACTTATTCACCAGCCACTCGGGGGTGTCCAAGGACAGGCGACCGACATAGATATCCAGGCTAGAGAGATATTGCGGATGAGAGAAGAGATCAACAAGATTTTTACGACTCATACGGGCCAGCCCATGGAAAAGATCCAGCAGGATACGGAAAGAGACTTTTTTATGACCGCTGCGCAGGCTCTCGAATACAACATCATAGATCAGATTATGGAGAAGAGAACATGACAATGATGAAGAAGACCAATGGAAGGACTATGAAGCTTCATTGTTCTTTCTGCGGGAAGAGCCAGGATGAAGTGAAGAAGCTGATCGCGGGACCCATGGTCTATATTTGCGACGAGTGCATCGAGCTTTGCAATGAGATCATCCAGGAAGAAGCAAAGAGGGAGCGGTTTGAATTCATCAAGACTTCGATCCCCAAGCCACATGAGATAAGAAGGATTCTCGATGAATATGTGATCGGTCAGGATTTTGCGAAGAAGGTACTCTCGGTTGCAGTGTACAACCATTACAAGAGAATAGAGGCGAAGGTCAACTTCGACGACGTAGAAATACAGAAAAGTAATATTCTGCTTGTGGGCCCGACCGGCTCAGGAAAAACATTGCTCGCGCAGACGCTGGCTAAGATACTTCACGTGCCCTTCACGATTGCGGATGCGACAACCCTCACCGAGGCTGGTTACGTCGGTGAAGATGTGGAAAACATTATTCTTAACCTGCTTCAGGCTGCGGACTACAACATAGAGAGGGCTGAGAAGGGTATAGTCTACATAGACGAAATCGACAAAATATCGAGAAAGACGGACAGCCCTTCCATCACGCGTGATGTGTCAGGCGAAGGCGTGCAGCAGGCTCTGCTCAAAATCATAGAAGGCACTATAGCCAACGTACCGCCGAAGGGCGGGAGGAAGCACCCGCAGCAGGATTACATCAAGGTGGACACGACCAACATTCTCTTCATCTGCGGCGGTGCATTTCACGGCCTGGAGACCATCATCAGCAACAGGATCGGCAAGAAAGGTATAGGTTTCGGCGTTGATGTAGAGGGCGGGAGAGACAAACAGTACAGCGAGCTCATACGAGATGTTCAGCCTGAAGATCTATTGAAATATGGCCTTATTCCGGAGTTTATCGGAAGGCTGCCCATCATCGCCACCCTCGAGGAGCTGGACGAAGACGTTCTGGTGGAGATTCTCAAGAAACCGAGAAATGCCATTTCCAAACAGTATAAGAAACTTTTTGAGCTTGAGAACGTGAAGCTTACCTTCACCGAGGGCGCGCTCCGGGGCATAGCCAAGGATGCGATCAAGAAAAAGACGGGCGCCCGGGGACTTCGCTCCATCATGGAAAAAGTCATGCTCGATGTGATGTACGAGCTTCCTTCCATTTCCAATGTGAAGGAATGCGTGGTGAGTGAAGAAGTTATTCTGAATCAAGAAAAGCCCATTCTCATCTACGAGGAAGAAGCCGAGATCGCCTGATATCGGTTCATATTTCCGCGTATGCCTTCGTTGTCGCTGCGTCGCGCTCGTCGGCGTACTTTTTGTACGCCTGCCTCGGTTCCTCGCTGCCGCTTCGGTCTTCACGCAAGTATGAACCGATATAGGTCCTCCTTTTGAGCTAAGTAGTAAAGGTGCGTTGTTTTATTACACGTACAGAAAGTGATTTCCACTGCAAGCCGGTCGGTCCCTTCCCCGTTGACTAATCGAGGAATATCGGTTATTTTATAAAATTATGTTTGAGAAACTCCAGGAACGGCTCGATTCCATATTTAAGAAAGTCAAGGGCTACGGGAAGCTCACGGATAAGAATATCAACGACTCGCTGCGTGAGGTGCGCGTCGCGCTCCTGGAAGCAGATGTCAACTACAAAGTGGCGAAAGATTTCCTGGAGAAAGTTAAGGAAAAGGCTCTGGGTGAAGAGGTCCTCACGAGCATAACACCCGGGCAGGTCTTTGTGAAGATTGTGCATGACGAGCTCTGCGATTTGCTCGGCGCGACCAACAAGCCTTTGGAGATTTCAGGATCATCCCCGGTGCCCATACTCCTCGCGGGGCTGCAGGGTTCCGGCAAGACCACGACCGCTGGCAAACTGGCCGTCTATCTCAGAAAGAAAGGCAGAAAGCCCCTTCTAGTGCCGACGGACGTTTACAGGCCTGCCGCAATAGACCAGCTCCTGAAGATCGGCAAGCAGATCGGCGTAGAGGCGTTCCCTCCGGTAGAGAAGGAACCGATCCGTATCTGCGAGGAAGCCCGGGCGTATGCCATGAAGAAGGGCTGTGACACACTTCTCGTAGACACCGCCGGAAGGCTCCACGTTGATGAGGATATGGTCGTCGAGTTGATTCGGCAGAAGGAGGTCCTCAAATCAAGGGAAGTACTGCTCGTGCTCGACGCGATGACAGGCCAGGACGCGGTGAGTGTTGCGAAAACATTCGATGAGCGTCTCGGCGTCACCGGCTTTATCCTCACCAAGCTCGATGGTGACGCGCGCGGGGGTGCTGCTCTCTCCATCAGGGCGGTAACGGGTAAACCGATTAAGTTCATAGGTATCGGGGAGAAGCTGGACGCGCTCGAGGTTTTTCATCCGGAGAGGATGGCCTCCAGGATCCTGGGCATGGGTGACGTGGTCTCTCTCGTTGAGAAGGCCCAGGAACTTTATGACGAGAAAGAGGCAAAGGCACTTGAAAAGAAGATCCGGAAGGATGAATTTACTCTAGAAGACTTTAGGGATCAGTTGAAGCAGATAAAGAAGCTGGGCAGCGTGGAGTCCCTTCTCGGCATGATACCCGGCCTTTCCAAGTTTAAGGGGGCTATAGATTTTACCCAGGCGGAGAAGGAGATGAAGAAAACCGAGGCGATTATCAATTCGATGACCCCCAGGGAAAGATTACTGCCTCATCTTCTCGACGGTTCCAGGAGAGAACGCATCGCAAAGGGAAGCGGGACTCGCGTTCAGGATATCAATGAACTGCTCAGGCGTTATATGGAAACAAGAAAGATGATAAAGAAGTTCTCAAAAGGCGGCGGACCGAAAGGGCTCCCAAAGCAATTCATGTTCAGATAAGGAGGTGGCGCTTGGCTGTAAAATTCAGGTTATCGAGGTACGGGACGAAGAAGAAACCCTTTTATCGGATTGTGGTGGCGGATGAGAGGTTTCCCAGGGACGGAAGGTTTATCGAGCGAGTGGGATCGTATGACACATTAAAAGACCCGGTCGCGATCGTGCTCAACAAGGAAAGGATCAAGACCTGGTACGAAAAAGGTGTGAGGCCTACCAAAACGGTTGAGGATATATTCAGAAAAGAGGGGATCCTGAAGGAGCTGAGACAATAATGCTTGGAGGTGGGGCCGTGTTGAAGGAGCTGATCGAGTACATAGCGAAGGCTTTGGTGGATAATCCTGATCAGGTTAGGGTTTCCGAGATAGAAGGGGAGAAGACGTCAGTGATCGAGCTCAACGTCTCGAAGGAAGATTTGGGCAAGGTCATCGGGAAACAGGGAAGGACCGCGAGAGCGATGAGAACCATCCTCAGCGCGGCGTCGACCAAGGTGAGAAAGAGAGCGGTGCTCGAGATAATAGAGTAATGCGTTTCATTTCGGTGGGGCGGGTACTTTCCGCCCATGGCGTACGAGGGGGGGTACGATTCCGGTACTACAATGAGTCTGAATCAAATTTGTGCGGGTATTCAGCGCTCTTTGCAGATCGTGACGGAAAGAAGATTGAGCTAACACCATCTAGAGTGCAGCCGCGATCCGGCTATTTCGTGATACAATTTGCGGAGGTTGAGACGCCTGAGTCAGCCTCCTTTCTTATTGGCAAGGAACTCTTCGTGAGAGAAGAAGACCTGCCGCGATTGGATGAGGGCGAGTATTACGATTATCAGCTTGTAGGTCTCAAGGTGTTTAACGAACAGAATGAGCCTGTCGGCAGGGTGACGGAGATTGTCCACACGAAGGCAAATGACATCATGGTGATCGAAGGCAAAAAAGAGATACTCGTCCCGATGCACGAGGAGTTCATCCTTGGCATCGATATCGATAAGGCTTCTGTCAGAATAGCCGAAGGTGCCCTTGTTGAATGATTTTCACTCTGCTCACTCTATTCCCTTCTATATTCGAGTCGCCTCTCAACGAGAGTCTTCTTAGAAAGGCCCGGGATAAGGGGCTTCTCAGTTTTAACATCGTCAACATAAGAGATTTTGCGGATGACATCCACAGGACCTGTGACGACGCACCATATGGCGGAGGCGCCGGCATGGTCATGAAAGCGGAGCCTATATATCGGGCCATGGAGCATGTGAACAGGCACTTCGGAAAACCTCGCTATCTTCTTCTGACGCCTCACGGCAGGACGTTCACGCAGAAGACTGCAGCCAATCTTGCCCTCCGGCCCCACATAGGGCTCGTATGCGGACGCTACGAAGGGATCGATGAAAGGGTTCACTCTCTGGTTGATGACGAGTTGTCGATAGGAGATTACGTGCTGTCCGGAGGTGAGGCAGCAGCCCTTGTCGTGATTGACGCTGTGGCGAGGCTTGTCCCCGGTGTGATGGGGAACGAGACATCTGCTGTTGATGAGAGTTTCGGGGAGCCTCTCCTCGAATACCCTCAGTACACAAGACCTCAGGCCTTCATGGGGATGGAGGTGCCGGCCGTACTGCTGTCTGGCAATCATGAGGAGATACGCCGCTGGCGACGGAAGGAGTCTATCCGGCGGACTATACTGAGCCGCCCTGATCTTCTCGAAACCTTTGAGCCGAGCGATGAGGACAGGCGGCTGATACGGGAAATTATGGAGGAGCTGGCCGAATAAAATTCTAAATTCGAAATCCTAAATCCTAAACAATCGCCAAAGCTCCAATTCTCAAAAAAGAGAATAGCACCAGCGGGTTAGGGTCTCCAAGATTGTTTGGAAATTGGAATTTGTTTCATACCATGGGTTCTGTCTATCTCGCCATCATCCACTACCCTGTTCTGGACAAGCACGGAAATACTGTTGCGACAAGCCTGACAAACCTTGAACTGCACGATGTCGCAAGAAGTTGTATGACATTCGGTGCGGAGTTATGCTATATTGTTACTCCTTTGCAAAAGCAGGCCTCGATAGCTGAGCGCCTGATTGCGCATTGGACATCAGGCTACGGTGCCCGCTACAACCCTGACAGGGCTCGTGCCCTGACAAAAATCCGGGTGGTCGGGGATATAGAGCAATTGATGCAGGAAATCGGGGCGAATGGAAGCCCCGTTGTTGTTGGTACGTCGTCGAAGCAGAGTTCGAATACGGTCACGTACGACGAACTGAAAACCTGGATCAGGAGAGACGACAGGCCTCTGCTTTTGGTTTTCGGTACCGGTTGGGGTTTACCTCCTGCAGTAACCGGGCGATGCGCGAGAATGCTTCTGCCCGTGAAAGGTAACGGCGAGTATAACCACCTGTCGCTCAGGGTGGCTATAGGTATTATTCTTGATAGACTGTTGGGGCAGTAACCCTCGCAAGCGAGTACGGCTCGCGAGAGGGTGGGGCCTAATGATGGGAGGACGCCATGAATGAGATGATAGACCTGCTCGAGAAGGAGCACATGAGACTCGACCTGCCCAGGGTCGACGTGGGTGATACAGTCAGAGTGCATACGAAGATCCATGAAGGGGACAAAGAAAGAATACAGGTGTTTGAAGGCGTTGTTATAGGGCAGCGCGGCGGCAACACACGCGCCACCTTTACTGTGAGGAAAGTGTCTTACGGTGTTGGTGTTGAGAAAACCTTTCCTGTGCATTCTCCCCTCATCGAGACCATTGAACTCCTCAGCAAGGCGAAAGTAAGAAGGGCCAAACTCTACTACCTGAGAAAACTCAAAGGAAAGGCAGCAAAGCTTAAAGAAAAAAGGGCTTGATGAACTGCCGGCTCACCGGGATTGTGGCTGGTCTGGACGAAGCCGGACGTGGGCCGCTGGCCGGCCCGGTGGTGTCGTCCTGCGTTGCCTGGCAAGGTCTGCCCGCGCAGAGAGCGCCGGTCAATGATTCAAAGCTGCTGACCGAACAGCAGCGCAAGAGCTTTTCTGCGTGGATCCGGTCGAATGCTTACCGGGTTGGCGTTGGAGTAGCAACGCCGCGGGAGATCGAGAAGCTCAATATTCACAATGCTACATTGCTCTCAATGAAGCGGGCGGTCAAAGCAGCCGGAACGCCCGTTGATCTGCTTCTTATAGATGGACTTTTCGGTATTCCCCCTTACAGCAAATGCAGGACTCTCATTAAAGGCGACAGGAAGTGTTTTTTTATTGCCTGCGCGTCCATCGTCGCGAAAGTGGCGAGAGATGACATGATGGAAGAATATGACAACCTCTATCCGCAGTACCTCTTCAAGAAGCATAAAGGTTACGCGACGGAAGAGCACAGGGAGGCGATTCGTACTCACGGTTTTTGCCCGATCCACCGAAAAACGTTTTGGGGTGTGAAAGAACTGGTCTATCAGGAGCAGGACGAAGATAGACTTTTCTGATAGAGACGCACTCGTGCAACATTGCATTTGAAACAGAGTCGGGGATAACGACGGTCAACCCGGACGCACACGATGAATAAGAGAGAAGTGGGTGCCATAGGTGAGGAAACCGCAATCAAGGCACTGAAAAAGCGAGGCTACAAGATCCTGGAAAGGAACCACACGACCAGGTTCGGAGAGATAGACATAATAGCGGAGGAAGGCGGATACCTTGTCTTCGTAGAAGTGAAGAAAAGGAACACGGATCAGTTCGGGGACGCACTCTCGGCGGTTACGAGAGTGAAGCAGCAGCACATGGTGAAATCGGCGCTCTGGTATATGAAGAAACACAAGTGCTTTGACAGACACGTCCGGTTTGACGCCGTGGGTCTTGACGGCGAGCAGGTAAAAATCGTGAAGAGTGCTTTCATGGTGGAAGATGACAGAAGGTAAATTGAGAAAGCTGCTGAACGGGGTCAGAAAGGGTACGGTCGCACTGGATGTCGCAGTGGAACAACTCAAGGAACTGCCGTTCCAGGATCTGGTCCACACGAAGATCGATCATCACCGCACGCTGCGCAAAGGTATGGAAGAGGTGCTCTTCGGGGAGGGAAAAAGCCTTCAGCACATGGCAGAAACTATACGTTCCATGAGAAAGAAAGGGTCGGATATCCTGGTGACCAGGATAGCGAAAGACGTGGGATCGAAACTGAAGAAGCTCTTTCCGGAGGGCATGTACAACGAAGCCGGCAAATGTTTTGTGATCAAGAAAGGTCGTGCGGTCAAGGGCAAGGGCATGATTTTGATCATATCGGCAGGTACGAGCGATATTCCGGTCGCAGAAGAGGCCTATGCCACATGCACCTTTTTCGGGAATGAGGCTGAGAAGCTCTATGACGTGGGTGTTGCAGGAATTCACCGCCTTTTTCAGAGTATGCCGCTTCTCCGTAAGGCGCGCGTGGTCATCGTTGCCGCCGGTATGGAAGGAGCACTGCCATCGATCGTGGCAGGGATTGTAGGCGCACCCGTAATAGCGATTCCCACAAGCATCGGTTACGGGGCCAGCTTCGGCGGGCTTTCCGCGCTTCTCACGATGCTCAACTCGTGTTCGACCGTGGCCACCTTCAATATCGATAACGGCTTTGGCGCGGCTTACTTTGCGACCCTGATCAACCGACTATGACGCTTCTCTACATTGATCCTGTTTTCGGTATAAGCGGAGATATGACCATCAGCGCATTTCTCGATGCGGGATGCCCGTTTGACGCACTCACCGAGGTTCTCGAGCAGCTCCCTGTTACACTGCCATCCCTCACTCCCGAAAAAAAGAAGCACGGCGTGATCGAGGGGACCTATCTGAAGATGGGTAAGAGTGATGTACATCTCTCCATCCGGCAGATGGAGGAGATGATACTGGGATTGAAGGTTGAAGATCGCGTCCGGGAGGATGCTCGCGCTATTCTGGCTATACTTGTCAATGCAGAGGCAAAAGTACATGGGGTAGAGCCGGAGAAGGTGCACTTCCATGAGCTGGCCCACGTGGATACGCTGATCGATATTCTCTGCACGGCTAAGGCCATGTCCCACTTCAGCGTTGATGAGGTTCACTGCGGGCCGATTCCTCAGGGGAGAGGCTTTGTACGGACCTCGCACGGTCTTTTGCCCAATCCGCCTCCGGTTACGGTGGAGATTCTCTCAGGCATGCCGCTTGTCTTTTTTGACAACGAGCTGGAGCTGACGACTCCCACAGGGGCTGCGATAGTCAAGCACTACGTGAAGAATCCTGCAGCACGCCCGCCTTTCTCGCTGCGAGCGAGCGGCGTCGGTTTCGGTACGTACCAGACAGACACCCCGAACGTGGTCAGGATCTTTATCGGGGAGGCGGAGAGGTCTGAGCTCCACGAAGAGGTGTGGGTGATCGAAACGGATGTGGATGATGCCGAAATGGAGTACATGGGGGCAGTGGCTGAAAGAATAAAGATTGCCGGAGCGCTTGATGTGCTCTATTATCCGGTGCACATGAAGAAGGGCAGGGTAGGCCTCAGACTCGCAGTGATAGCGAACGCAGCGAGCAAAGATGCGGTGATCGAGAGCGTACTCAAGGAGACCACGACCTTCGGCCTGCGCCTGCGCAAAGAGTTACGCCGCGTATTGCAGAGAAAAGAAAGAGTCTGTGACACATCGTTCGGCCCGGTAAAGGTCAAAGAAGGTTATGACCAGAAAGGCGCGCTTATCAAGAAACACATAGAGTTTGAAGATGTGAAGAAGATCGCTGATGAGCAGGGTGTGCCTTACCGGGTCGTGCTGGAATCACTTAAGAAAGAACTTTAGATCCCTGAATACTCCGGGCTTGATGCGCCTGTCTATCTTCCGCAGAATGTCCTGTTTCATATAGCGCAGCTGAGCAAGCCAGACCGGATCATCTACCTCTATGTAGAGTATGTCGTCGCGCAGCCGCGATGGCCGGCAATGGTTGGCCATAGTCGGTCCTGCGATCTCGGCCCACATGGGGAATATCTTGTACGCGTTGATATCGGAAGCGAGCTTGCGCTCTTTGAGAACCGATTCGAGTACCTGTCTCAGCGAGGTAAAAGCCACGTGCTACCCCATTTGGAATGGAACATCACTTTTCTATTCTGGGAAAGAGCGGCGGAATCTTCTCAATAGTCGACAGGTCTCCGCCATCGTAGTAGAAATCCCGTTCCCGGCCCATGGAAGCGGCTTGTATAGGCGTCCCGAATCCTATGGCCTTCCAGATTGCGGCTGTTTTCTCAGGCATGAACGGATGGAGAAGAAGAGTTGCTATTCTGACCCCGTTCCAGATGTTGTAGAGCACGGTTGACAGCCTCGCCCTGTTCTCCTTCGCGAGTTTCCACGGTGCCTCTGTGTCCACGTATTTGTTGAGGAGCGAAACAACATCGAAAGCGGATGTCAGCGCCTTGTGGAAGCCGAAACTCTCCATGCCATTTTCATATTCGGCGACAGCATTCCGGATCTGGCCGACAAGATGTTCGTCGGTGCCGCCCACTTCACCGACCTTTTCCAGAACTCCGTTGGAGAACTTCGTAATCATTGTTACGCTTCGAGACACAAGATTTCCGAAATCATTCGCGAGGTCTCCGTTGATTCTGTGGACAATGGCTTCTCGCGAAAAATCTCCATCGAGACCGAAAGGGACCTCCCTGAAAAGAAAGAATCTGAATTCATCCACTCCGTAGATGGAAATGATTTCTGACGGCGAGACGACGTTACCCAGGGACTTTGACATCTTCTGCCCGTTCACCGTCCACCATCCATGCGCAAACACCCTCTTGGGAAGCTCCACACCGAGTGACATAAGAAAGGATGGCCAATAGACCGCATGGAACCTGAGTATATCTTTACCGATCAGGTGGGCGTCACAAGGCCAGAAGTTGTTCAAGAGCTGGTCGTCGGTGAGATAGCCGATGCCAGTCAGGTAATTGAGGAGAGCATCAAACCAGACGTAGATGACGTGTTTCGGATCGCCGGGCACGGGGACACCCCAGCTGAAACTGGTCCTGCTGATGGAGAGATCCCTCAGCCCTCCCTTCACGAAGCTGAGCACCTCGTTATAGCGCACGTCAGGCAGAACAAACTGTTTATGCTCCTCCAGGTAACGGAGCAAAGGCTCTGTGTATTTTGACATCCTGAAGAAGTACGTCTCTTCTTTGAGCCGTTCGAGCAGCCGGCCGCAATCAGGGCATTTGCCTTCCTGCTGCTGTAATTCCGTGAAGTAACTTTCGCAGGGCACGCAATACCAGTCCTCGTACTCACCCAGGTAGATATCTCCCTTCTCCTGGATCTTCTGGAAGAAATATTGAACAACCTTCCTGTGCCGCTCCTCTGTGGTCCTGACAAAGCCTGTGTTAGAAATGTTGAGCTGTTGCCAGAGGTCCGTGAATGTGTGGACCATCTCGTCTGCCAGTTCTTTCGGGTGCACCCGCTTTTCGGCCGCTGTCTTTTCCGCCTTCTGCCCGTGTTCATCCACGCCGGTCAAAAAGAAGACCTCATACCCGTTAAGCCTCTTGTACCTGGCTATGATATCGGCAGCGATGGTTGTGTACGCATGGCCGATGTGCGGCACGTCGTTGATGTAATAAATCGGCGTCGTGATGTAGTAGTGTTTTGCCACGTGTGTGCCTCTAGGTCTGACTTGTCGGTCCCTGTCCGTGGATGATATCCTTGACCGGAATTGTTGCCTCTTTCCCTTCGTCGAGCAGGACGGTTACCGTGGCAGTAAGGGCGTTATGCTTCAGCACCTTGCCCTCGCCCTGCGGCGTTTTGACGCGTTTTCCCACTTTCGGAAAATTCTTTTTCAGCTGGAGATACATATCATGCTCGTAAGAGAGGCAGCACATGAGCCTGCCGCATACCCCTGAAATCTTAGCCGGATTAAGCGCCAGGCTCTGCTCCTTCATCATCTTTATTGAGACTATCGAGAAGTTGTTCAGAAATCTCTTGCAGCAGACCACGTTGCCGCAGTTCCCCAGGCCGCCGATAATTTTTGCCTCGTCTCTGACACCTACCTGTCTCATCTCTATTCTAATCTTAAATTCCTTTGCAAGGTCTTTGACGAGATCTCTAAAATCAACTCTGTTTTCAGCGAAAAAGTAGAAGAGCAACTTTGACCCGCCAAAAGCGTACTCTGCCTGCAGCAGCTTCATAGGCAGGTTCATTTCTTCTATTTTCGCCCTGCAGACAGAAAAAGCCTGCGCCCCTTTTTCCCTGAGAGCAGCATAGGCCGCCAGTTCTTCAGGCGTCGCCCTTCGAAGTATCTTTTTCAGTCCTTCTTTTGCCGTGTCAGTCGGCTCTGTTGCGACAACGCCGAGCATCTCGCCTTTATCCAATTCGCAGACGATCTGATCGCCGAGTTTGATTTCATCCGTCACTTCCAACTCCAGAACACCTGTCAGCCTGTCAAACCTCACATAAGAGCTTTTCATACCAGTCCCATGATTATCCTGTAATTGAAAGGGCCAGGGATTCGAACGCAAGCCAACGGTTTATATTGTATCGCAACCCTTCCAGAGTTTCCTGAATCTTCTGCAGAGAACGTTCGATCCAGGTTTCATCCCAGCTACCTGCCACGACCAAGTCTTTCAGATCCCGGTTTACCAGGTGATTGATGCTGTCATGCGTGAAGGTCTCGCCATTATGTACCTGGTTGATAACCCAGAGGTCCCTGAAGAGCGATAGGAGAAAGTAAAGAAACAAACGGGCCTCATTCTCATAGCCGACCATGATTTCCGAGAGTCCGGAGGCAGCCATGAAGCCCTTCTTTTTCCCTATCACCAGTTCCGCAAGTCGTCTCCTGATTGCAAAGTTTTCTTCATCCATCCAGAAAAATGCTGAGCTCATGCTTCCCCAGCTCAGGGAGGCCATCAGGTCCGCATGTGCCTCGGAGAGATTGAGTGTCTTAACCAGGTGAGCCTTCATCTCCTCTGCTGGAATGGGGCCGAACCCTATGTGCATGCACCGTGAGCGGATCGTCAAAGGCAGATCCTTCTCGGAGGACGTTATAAGCAAGAAAAGGTTGGACGGAGGTGGTTCTTCCAGGGTTTTGAGCACGGCGTTAGCGGCTTCGCGCGTCATCTGCTCAGCCCCGTCAATTATCACAGTGCGCAGAGGAGCTTCGTAGGGAGGCTCGTACACTTCTTTTCGTATGCCACGGAGTTCGTCTATGCCTATGGTTGTTTCGGCTCTCAAGATGCGGAGGTCAGGGTGAGTGTTCCGCAGCACATTCTGGCACGCGCGGCAACTCCCGCAACCGGTTCCCTTTTCACAGAAAAGGTACTTAACAATCTCGACAGCCATCGTATACTTACCGACACCGAGTGGACCTGAAAAAAGGAGCGCGTGCGGAAATCTATTCTTTTCGAATATGGACGAGAGAAGACCTTTCGGTCGCTCATGCCCGACTATACCCTTAAATTCCATGACTCTTGAGAAGGCTCTCCGCCTTCTCCCGAATTGTGCGATGTGCCTGTCCAATATCAACGCTCGGCTGGATCACAAAAAAACGTTTGCTGTCTTCCTCTGACAATTTGAGGTAGGCCTCCCGTATTTTTCGGTGGAAAGAAAGACTCTCCCTCTCGAACCGGTCCATCTGCTGGTTTGCCGCAGCCTTCCGTTGAAAAGCGCGATCCACATCGCAATCCAGGAGGATGGTGAGGTTGGGTCGTACGCCTTTCGTAACAAGCCTGTTGAACGTTTCAATGATCCCGAGATCAATGGAGCGTCCGTAGCCCTGGTAGGCATACGTTGCGTCAACGAACCTGTCACATAACACAATCTTGCCTTCAGCCAGAGCCGGGGAAATAACCTCCTCCATGTGCTGGGCTCTGACTGCCATGAAAACAAGCAACTCTGAAAGGGGGAAGACACGCAGATCCTTGCGCAGCAACACGTCGCGCAGGGCCTCCCCCAAGCCGGTACCGCCCGGCTCCCGTGTCTTGATTACGTTATATCCTTCCCCCTTGAGGTAGGTGTGGAGCAGATCTGCCTGGGTCGTTTTTCCGCTTCCCTCTATTCCTTCGAAGGTAATGAGCATGTGCGCCCCTACCTGGAAACCCTGGTGATGTACTGGCCAGTTCTTGTATCTATCTTGATTACCTCGCCCTCTTCGAGAAAGAGTGGGACCTGCAGCGTGTAGCCCGATTCAAGTTGCGCAGGTTTCGTAGCATTCTGCGCCGTGTCCCCTTTCATGCCCGGCTCTGTCTTGACCACCTTCAAGTCGACAAAATTCGGAAGTTCAACGCCTATAGCCTTGCCCTTGTAAAAGGAAAGGGCTATCACCATGCCGTCCTTGAGATAGTTAATGGCATCGCCCAGGTTAGCCTCGGGCACGAAGGTCTGATCATAGGTAGCGGTGTCCATAAAATAGTAACGATCCTCTTCCTTGTACAGGTACTGCATTTCTTTCTGCTCCACATCGGGCACCTCGGCCTTGTCGCCGGACCTGAACGTCCTGTCAAGCACATTGCCGGAAACGAGACTCTTGATGCGCGTTTTAACAAAGGCGCCGCCTTTTCCAGGCTTCACGTGCTGGAACTCCACGATCACAAACGGTTCGTTGTCGACAAGAATCTTAAGGCCCTTTCTAAACTCTGCGGTGGAAACGATCATCACTACCTCCCTCAGATTCGGAGTAAATCCTTGCGCAGGTGCGTAAGCACCTCGCCGCCTGCCTCCGTTACGAGCACCATATCTTCCATACGAATACCGCCGAAGTTCGGTATGTAAATACCGGGCTCAATGGTGATCACCATGTTCTCTTCCAGTATATTTTCAGCCTTGAGGGTAATGGCCGGCGCTTCGTGTACCGCGATCCCTACCCCGTGCCCGGTGCCGTGACGGAAAAACTCCCCGTAGCCACGTTCCTCCACCAGTCCCCTCACAACCGTATCGAGTTCAGCGATAGGCATGCCCGCCTTCACTGCCTTGATGCCTGTTTTTCTTGCCTCGTCCACCACGCTGAAAATTTCCTGCATTTTCCCGTCTACCTCGCCGACAGCGATGGTGCAGGTTTCGTCGCTGGTGTACCCCCCCGCCTGACATCCAAAATCGATTATGACTGTCTCCCCCTGCTTCAAAGCCTTATCTGTCGGCCTTGCATGGGGCAGTGCCGCCCTCGCACCTGAAGCAACGATCGTCTCAAAAGAGGGGCCATCGGCTCCAAGGCTCATCATGGTGTAGTCCAGTTCGGCAGCCACCTGACGCTCGGTCACGCCCGGTGCTATTTTTCCGAGCACGTGAGTGAAGGCGTCCGTAGCCAGCTGGATAGCCCGGCGGATAGCAATGATTTCTTCAGGCTCTTTCTGTTTTCGTATTGCTTCAATCTCTAATCCAATGGGAACAAACTCAACGCCGGGCGCTGTTTCGCACCACACCTGGTAAACCTGGTATGTCGTGTTATAACTGTCAAAGCCTAACTTCTTGATACCGTAGCGCTCACAGAGCGTAGCCAGGTGGTTTTCTTTACCCCTGGTTTCAACGATGGAGATGCCCCTTGTCACCTCTGCCGCATGGGTGAGATATCTGAAGTCTGTAAGCAGCGCTATGTCTCCCTTTGTCACGAGAAGGCTACCTTCAGAGCCCCTGAACCCGCTCAAGTAGAAGATGTTGTCCATGCCTCTGAGAATAATCGCGTCCACGTCCATCTGCTTCAGTACGCGGAGAACGCGGTCAACTCGTTTCTCGTTCATCTCTTCGCTCTTCTAGCCTCTTGAGTAATTGCGTGAGGACCCGAAGCCGTTTGCGCTCCGGTGTATCGTGTTCGAGAAGCGAGACCCTTCCTTTGTAGATCGTATTCCCCGCATCCCTGGACAGAAGTTTCTCGTAGACTTCTTTAGCTTTGTCAAGGTAACCCTGGCGAATGTAAATTTCCGCAAGGGTGGACGTTAATACTTTCAGCTTTTCCATGGTCGGCGATTAAAAGGTTTTGGCATCAAAAATAAAAGGAAAAACCCACGTGCGCCTGCACGTTTTGGTCAGATAGTATAGCACAAAAAGTGTTGACTATATAGGGGCAGCGAGATATAAAGAACCTATTAAAAAGGGGGGTGTGTTATGTTCCGGAATATTCTGGTGCCGCTTGATTTTTCAGACTATACGGACGAAATCATGAATATCGCCGTGCAAATAGCGGTAAAATTCGGCTCCGCGATTCATCTGCTCCACGTGATCCCGAATATGGACTATTTCACACCATATGAATCCTTCCTGTCTGCAGAAAGCCTCGTCAACATACAGAGGGACATTGAGCGCGAGGTAGGAAAAGACATGGAGGAAGTGGCACAGAAGATTAAAGACATTCCAGTGACGAAAGAAATACACACAGGCGTTGTTTCGTTAGAAATCATAGATTATGTGCGTACCGAAAAGATAGATCTCGTAGTGATGGGCACCCATGGCAGGGGCGGTCTGGAGCATATCCTCATTGGAAGTGTTGCGGAGAAGGTGGTGCGAAAATCACCATGCCCGGTGCTCACGGTACGACCCGCCGCAAAACAGCTGTAGCTGCGCCGATTCGATTTCAAGCGTGTACCTCGGTTGTCGCTGGGTCGCGTTCCTCGTGCCACCCGTGGTTCACTTGATCACGCACGCGGCAAGGAGGGTCGGCCACGGGTTCCCGACTAGAGCAATCCTCGCTGCCGTCCGGAGTACCCGGCTGAAGGCTGGGTCGTCCATCTTGAAATCGAATCGGCATCTGTTCCACCGGTATCTCGACCAGAGTCAGTCCAGGACTGGACGCTTTATGTGTCGCGAATGGGCGAGTTTTGATGCATAACTAGGCGAACCGAGGCGTGGCTTGTGAAGGCGTACCTTGGGGTACGTCGAAGCAGGACAGGCCGAAGGGCAACGACGTTAGGCGCAAAAGGCGCCCATCCGCATCCTGTCAAATATAGTACATCAGATGCTTATCGATTACCCGCTCAATCCCCTTCTGCTGTGCCTCTTTGCACAGGTCCTGCAGGGTGATGGAGTCAAAATACTCCATCAGTCGAGTCGATGCTTCCTTCCAAATGTCTCTGGCCACGCAGTGCACGGCCCGGTCGCAGCGTCTTGCGGCAGTCTTGTTGTGGCTCAGGCAGAATACCAGTTCGAGGTTGCCTTCGGTGGCTCTTATGATCTCACCGATTTTGATTTGCTCCGGGGTTTTGGCCAGGTAGTAGCCTCCTGAGGGTCCCCTGATGCTCTTGATAATGCCGGCGCGTTTCAGCTTCTGGAAGATCTGTTCGATATACCTGGGTGATATCCCTTGTCTGGCGGAGATATCTTTTACCTGAGTGGACAGACCCGCCGAATGGTACGCTATGTCAAAGAGCGCGCGTAAGCCATACCTGCTTTGGGTGGATATCTTCATAGTCCTATAGAATACATTGCACGACTATTTCTGTCAACAATGGTAAAAGTACCTATCCAGCTTCTGCGAGATACTCCACAAGCTCCCGAATGTTTCTTGTGGGTAAAAGATCAACCCCGACTGCTTTATCCAGGCCCCTGGGGCAAAGCACCTTCCTGATTTTGAGCCTTTCGCATTCCCGTACGCGAAGCTCCATATTTACTACTCTTCTTACCTCGCCGGTCAGGCCTACTTCTCCGAAAAATGCCGCATCTTTCCAACCGATGTTTTTGTAACTTGAGAGGATCGCCGCTGCCACCGCGAGGTCGATACCAGGCTCGTTTACTTTGATTCCTCCCGTGACGTTGACATAGACATCCCTGTCAGAAAACGGGAGGCCGAGACTCTTTTCCATCACCGCTACAAGAATGAATAGTCTGTTCACATCGTAACCGACGGACAGCTTCTTGGGAATGGGAAAGACCGTCTTCGGGGTAAGAGCTTGGACTTCTATCACGAGAGGTCTTGAGCCCGTAATGTAGGGGAAAAGGGTCGTGCCCGAACTGGCCTCCACCCGTTCCGACATAAAGAAAAGGGAAGGCTCCGCGCTCACCAGCCCCTCACGGGTCATCTGAAAGAGCCCTATCTCGTCCACAGGCCCGTACCTGTTTTTTATGGCCCGCAGCATCCTGTAAGGCAGCATTTTGTCGCCTTCGAAATAAAGGACCGTGTCAACCATGTGCTCCAGTATCTTGGGGCCGGCGATCGCTCCTTCCTTGGTGACATGCCCCACGAAGATGTGAGACGCCTCTCTTGCCTTTAATTCCCTGATCAGCCTTGATGAGACATCCCGGATCTGACTCATGCTTCCCGGCAGGAAGGGGAGCTTTGTATTGTAAATCGACTGGATAGAGTCAATGATGACGAGGGCATAACTCTTTTCCTGGATCGCGTCCATGATGTCGGCGAGACTGCTTGTGATGAGCGTTGAAAAGGGTCCCGAAAGGCCGAGTCTCTTCTTTCTGCCTGCCAGCTGCCGCAGCGACTCCTCGCCTGAAACGTACAGTACATCGAAGCCCATTTCAACCACACGGGCAGCGATCTCAAAGCACAAGGTGGTCTTTCCAATGCCCGGATCGCCGCCGAGCAGTATGGAGGAACCCTTGGTGAGGCCTCCTCCAAGAACCCGGTCCATCTCTTCCATTGACAACAGCAGCCGCTCCTCTTCTACTTCCTCATCCCGCAGCGTAACTGCAAATCTTCTGTCTTCTCTTCTTGACGCTTCCTTCTCAAGCTTGATTTCTCTGATTGTGTCCCAGGAGGCGCATCTCGGACACTTTCCCATCCATTTGTATGTTTCGTAGCCGCAAGCTTCGCATATGAAGGTCTGCTTGATTTTACTCATAGCCCTCCTTGCCCAGGTGCAGTCGCAGAAACCGCACAGCGTATCGCAGAGACTGAAGTAGCAACCCTTCGGTGACCGGGAGTTCGCGGGGCGCCAGCTCCAGTGTGACCAATCCGTCGTAACCGACCCTTCTCATGGTGTTGAGCAGGCGTGCGATGGGCAAGTCTCCCGTTCCCGGAAAGAGGTGGCTCTCCGAAGCTTGCGAATCGCTCAGGTGTATGTTCTTGAGCCGCGCGGTTTTTTGAAAGCTGAGGAATGCAACTATGGTGTCGTGGTCAAAGGTTGCGATGTGCGTTGTGTCGAACGTGAAGTAGAGGTTCTTCTTGAGGCCGAACTCTATAAGATCCTTGTAGTCGTTGAGCAGGTAAGGGGCGAGTTTCAGTCTCTTTCCGATCAGCGGCATGTTTTCTATGGCGAGGAGCACGTTACCGCAGTCAAGCTCTTTCTGGAAATCGTCCATTTTTCTGAACCAGCGGTAGAAGCTTAACTCGCGGTGAAACCACGAAGGTGGATGAAAATTGACCAGGCCTATGCCGAGTTCTCTGGCGGTGGTTATGCTTTGCCGCAGCGCATCGGCGTGCGTGCCCCAGGTTGTCAGTTTCATGAAAGGTGCGTGGATGGAATAGACCGGCAGAATGCGTTGTGCCTCGCTTATTCTTTCTTTAAAGCCGGGCCCATCAAGAGACCTGTTTATGACAAGGTCGCAGCCGTCAAAGCCTGCGTCCCTGGCGAGCCGAAAAACCTCCGTAAGGGGCAGTTGGTGGAGGGTTCCGCTCGAGAAGAGTATTTTCATAGAACGGTGATCTGCTCATCTCTGTTGGTCAGTATCCGAAAGCTGCCATGTTCAAGAAGCACTGTATTCTCAATGCCGCACGAGCCTATCTTTGGGAAGACCATTTTAGGCTCGATGGCCAATGTCATACCGGGCTCCAGCGGGTAATCGTGAGTTCTTGCGATGAAGGGGAACTCAGCGAGCTCAAGGCCGATGCCGTGGGCGAGAAAGTTTACTTTGTGATGGCCGTAGCCAAGATAATTCTCTCCGAAGCCCGCATCTTCCGCGAGCTGTTTCGAGTACGCGAAGAGATCGGCAGTGCGCATGCCCTGGAGCGCCTTGTCCAGCACCTTGTACTGGATGTCACGGCAGACCTCGCACGCCTTCACGAAGAGATCAGGCATGCAGCCTATGGCGTACATGCGGGTCTGGTCTACATGGTAGCCGTGGTACGAGATGCCAAAGTCCACGAGAATAGGCTCACCCCGTTTCATCTTCTTCATGCTTGCGCCGACAGGAAAAGCGGGAGACAGCCCTAATCCACCCATGGGCGAGTCTGACTGGCTTACAATACTGCCGGTCCGTCCGCTGAGGATGTGCCACGTGTACGCCTCGTAATTGAGGGATCGGACTCTGAGGAGCCCTTCATGGCCAAGGGATTTGGCGTAGTTCTCCAGCATGCCTCCCAGCTCTATTTCGCGCAAGCCTTCTTTCAGAAAATTTGGTATCTCGTCGTAGACCTTGTTGCTGATGGCCGCTGCATGTTCCAGAACACTGATTTCAAAAGGTGATTTATATTTTCTGAGCTGCTGCGTGAGCGGCGAGGAATCGAAGAGCGTGACGTCTCCAAGGATTTCTTTAAATTTGAGCACCATAGTGTAGGGAATAACGTCGAGCTGCAGACCGACCCGCTTCATGCGGCCGATGAATGGTTTGATGTCCTTGAAGGTCTTGATCGGAACGATCGTTTTCAGTGGGGACTCTCTTCGCGCCCGCTCCAGCTCCCTCCGCACGAAGAGAATCGGTTCTTCGGCAGGCCGCACGTAGAGAAAGGCGTCCTGCATAGTTCCCGAGAGATAGAAGTAGTCGATCTTGTAGTGGAAAAAGGCCCCGTCAAGCGAGGCCTTCTCCAGCAATGGCTGTAATCGTTTCAGCCGGGACTGAATCTCTGTCTCAGGCGTGTGCTGTATCCGATGTCTCATTCCTGGCTTACTTGTCCTTCCACACCGCTTTCCTTTTTCCCATGAAGGCTGCGATACCTTCCTTCGCGTCTTCCGCCTTCATGCACCCGTCGAGGTAGAGCACTTCTGCTGTACGCAGGCTATCCGGGAAGTTGGCACCGAGGCTTGCCCTGATTGCACGTTTGCTCCAGACGAGAATCGGTCTGCTCTTGTTCAACAGTTCGGCGAGGAATTTGTCAACATCTTCCCTGAACGATGCGGCAGGGAAGACTGCGTTGACGAGCCCGATCTCTTTTGCTTCCTGTGCGCCAATCATTTTGCCGGTGAGGATGAGCTCGTAGGTTTTCTTGAGGCCGATTATCTTGCTGAACCACGCAGCGGCAACCGGCGGGAAAACGCCGACTGCAATCTCAGGCTGGCCAAGTCTTGAGCGGTCTGATGCCAGCACGATGTCGCAGAAGCTTGTAAGCTCGCAGCCGCCGCCCAAGGAAACGCCATTCACGAGTCCGACGATAGGAATGTCGATCTCGTACATGACCCTGAACATCTGGTGGAACGTCTTGATCATTTCATCCACTTTATCCTCGGTATGATCCGCGACATCGACGCCACTGGAAAAAGCTTTCTCGCCTGCGTGGTCGAAAATGAGCAGCTTGAGCGTCTCGTCCTTGCCTGCATCTTTAACTGCGTCGATGATCTCTTTAATCATGGGAATCGTTATCCAGTTGAGCGGTGGTACGTTGAGCGTGATGCGGGCAACCTTGTCTTTCTTTTCGTAATTAATGAGTTGGTAGGCCATTATCTTTCCTCCTTTGGGATACCGATTTGCCTTGAAGCATATACCTTCGTTGTCGCTGCGTCGCACTTCTCTGCCACCCGTGGTTTTGGTTGTTTGTGTTCGCCGGAAAGATGTTGCCCACGGGTGCCCGGCTAAAACACTCCTCGCTGCCGCCTTGCTCTGCATTTTGAATGCAAATCGTAATCAGAGGCTAACAGCTTTTCTGCGACTGGAAGGAATCTGTTACTCTCATTTACCACATTTTCCTTTTTCAAAGCTACATTCTCATTTCATCAGGCGAACTGAAAGAAAAAGGGGGCCTAGGCCCCCTTTTTCGTGTTCGTGCAAAAGCGCTACTTGCCCTGTGGTTTGCCCAGTACGTCTTCCATGAACTTGGTATCCACCAGTGTTCCCTCGGCAACCAGCTGACGGTACTTGATGAAGTCGATGGTGTCGACGCCGGTGATCTTCTTCGAGTTGAATGCGCCGAACCCAAGATACGCCTCGCCCATCATGTTGGCGGCCAGCCAGTGACGGTGATCGTTCTTCATTGTATCCCAGAAGAATTTCTTCTTCTGTCTGATACCGTCGATGGATTTTGCGAGACAGCCGGGGAAGAGGTTGGCGAAAATCCAGACGATGCGATTGACTTCCGCATCGAGGAGGGCAAAGTCATAGTCGTTATTCTTCAGTTTGTCGTTCACCCAGGCTCTTGCCTGTTTGAACGCATCACCGGACTTGTTTTCGCCGTACACGATCTCGCCGTTGTCGATGAACTTGTCGGTGATCACCTGCGGGTTTCGTACCCAGGCGCCCTTTTCGTCTTTCAGAACCGGCAGAACTTTTGTCAGCAGACCTTTCCACGCCATCTTGTACGCACTCCACATCTCGCAGCTCACGCAGCTCCACATCGCATCCTCGATGCTGAGATAGGAAGGCAGAAAATCGGATGCGCCGCCGACCGGGGCAGAGCCATGGCGCGGACCCGCCTGGCCGAAAATCGCAAGATCTGAGGTGATTGTCAGGTCGCATGCAGTGCCGATTTCCTGGCCGCCCGCAACCCTCATACCGTTAACCCGGCAGATGACCGGCTTTTTGCACATGAGGATCGAGTCGACCATGTTATTGAAGAGTTCCATGTAGGAACCATACTCTTCAGGCCTCATGCTGTAATACTCGGAATACTCTTTGGTGTTGCCGCCCGTGCAGAAGGCGTTCGGGCCTGTGCCTGTGAAGACCGTTGCGACGACTTCGCGGTCTGTTGAAGAGTTCTCAAAACCAGCGATGACGCCTTTCACCATCTCCGTTGTGTAAGAGTTGTACTGGTTGGGGTTGTTGAGTCTGATCCACGAAACGTAAAGCCCCTTTACCACGTTTCCTTTGGGATCCGTTAGTGGTCTCTTCTCGTACACGACACAGGGTGCCTCTGTCCCCCAGTGCTCTGTGCCATAACGATCATGGTTTTTCTTTCCGTGCTCTCTTGGCATCCATTCAAGTCCCATAGTTCTCCTCCTGATAGTTTATTGTTTCAACCTTAAAAGTCTGGCTTCAACACAACTCTTTTTGCAGGTGATCCTGCCTTGTGTATCTCGTCGAATGTTGCCGCGATCGTGCTCATCGGTCTCACTTCGACGAACGGGTCGATCACGATCTTCTTGTTCAGAACCATGTCAAGGACGATCGGGTAATATTCAGGCAGACAGCCCCACGTCCCTATGATCTCAGCATCAAAGGCCATCAGCTTGGACATCATATACTCGCTCTTGGCCATGCCGAAGCCAACGAGGATCAGTTTCCCCACGAAGGAGAGCAGATCAAGTGCGAGATCCTGTCCGGCTTTAGTACCGGTAACTTCGAAAATCTTCCAACCGGTATTGGGCACGCCCTTCGCTTTGCAATAGTTTCTCCATTCGCCGACGACATCTTTGTTTGTCTTGTCGACGGTGCTGATAACGGCGTCGCAGCCGTACTCCAGGGCCCTCTTCAGTTTGTCAGGATTTCTCGCAATACCGATCACAGACTTTGCGCCCAGCGCTCTCAAGGTCTGCGCCACGTACACGCCCACGCCGCCGGTGGCGCCGATGACGATCACGTTGTCGCCCGGCTGAAGGTCTGCTCGTTTCGCCGCCTGATATGGAGTGGTAACTGCATCCGCAATTACGGCCAGCTGTTCCAGGGCGTAACCTTTCTTATCCTGTACCAGGCACAGATCGATTGCGGGAACCGGAATGTGGCTGGAGAAGCCGCCGTAAATACCCAGAGAATTACCCGGCATCAACTGCGCAAGGCAACGGTTGCCGCGACCCGTCTTGCAAAGAGCGCATTTGCGGCAGGGCATGACGGCAGGAACGATCACCTCTTTGCCGATCCAGGCTGCATCGCCTGCGACCACAGTCCCCGCGATCTCATGGCCCAGCGTCAGCGGGGGCTTGCTCACCGTCGGAACACCGTCATAGAAATAGCCGAGGTCTGTATGGCAAACGCCGCATCCTGCAACCTGAACGAGGACATCACCCTCTTTCAGGGGCGGCACAGGTATCTCTGTCTGTTCGAGCTTCCCCTGTATGACCTCTCCGGTCTCCTTGTTCTTACCCCATGGCGTCTTCATCTGCCACGTCTTTATTGTCGTCGGTACATCAGCCATTGAAACACCTCCTTCTTAAAATGTGTGATTGGGACTTCTGATCTCCTACTCGCCTTCTTCGGGTTCTTACGTCATGCCGTAACCGCCGTCAACGCACAGGAGTTGACCGGTGATGTAGCGGGCATCGTCAGAGGCAAAGAAGGTAAAGGCTGGCGATACATCTTCCGGCTCAGCATAACGACCCAGCAAAATCCGTCGCGTGTAAATCTCTTTCAATTTTTCGTCGGTAGATATCGTGTGGGTCATTTCAGTGGTGACAATTCCAAGCGATATGACATTGCAGGTGACGTTGAACTTTGCCAGTTCTCTTGCAGCAGACTTGGTCAAGGAGATTACGCCTCCCTTTGCAGCCGCGTAGTTAATCTGACCTATGGTTCCCACAACGCCGGCTACGGATGTCACGTTTATAATCCGGCCGTAATTCTGTTCCATGAAATACTTGGATGCTGCCTGGATGCAGAGCCACGGCCCTCTCATCTGAATGTTAACCACCTCATCCCATGTCTCCACTGACATTTTGTGGAGCATGGACGGCTTTGAAACTCCTGCGTTATTCACGAGGATATGAACCGAGCCAAAGCTCTGTACGCAAGTTTCAATGATTTTCTGTGCATCCTCCTTTCTGGCGACATCGCCCTGGACTGCGACCGCTTTCCGCCCCATCCCCTCAATCATACCCACAACTTCCTTGGCTGCCTTGTCGTTGGAGGCGTAATTGACCACAACGTTCGCGCCCTGCTTAGCGAAGTCCAGGCAAATCGCCCTGCCCACGCCCCGTCCTCCCCCTGTAACCACCGCGTTCTTGCCTTCTAGTTTCATGGGCATAGTCTCCTTGCGATTTTGTGAAAATTATTACAATTTGGTCCTATTTTATCCGCAACGCAAAACGATGTCAAGACAAAAATAGCCTAAAAAGGACCGATATTTAAGGGTTCTTCGCTTGTGAAGCCGGACGCGTATGTGAGACAAGAGATTAAGAGACGTTGTCCGAAAGGGAGTGGTTGTCGCGACGATATGCAGCAAGCAGGACAATGATAGAGTTTCATTCGGGCTGGTCAGTGATCCTGCACCCAGGTTTTCTTGGAGCGTCTGCGTCTTTTTGTTCTTGAACAGGCGACAGCCGCCATGATATTCTGTGCCGTGCGCACGCTCTCCCTTGACGTCGGAGAAAAACGGATAGGCATTGCCATTTCAGACTCTCAAGCCAGCATAGCCCAGCCTCTCAAGCTGTATCAGCGAGGATCGCTGGCACAGGACATCGATGAGGTGAAGAAATTGGTAAGAGAGTACGACGTATCCCGGATCGTGTGCGGCCTTCCCAAGAACCTGGACGGCTCGATCGGGAAGAAAGCAGAAGCGATCGTCGAGTTTGCCAGAAAGATAGAAGAGAAGACGCACGTGCCCGTCGATCTGTGGGATGAGCGATTCTCAACAGATGAAGCTCACCGCATCTTTGACATGCATGAGTACAAACACAAGAAACGCAAACCCTACATAGATATGATGGCGGCGCAAATTATCCTTCAGGGATTTCTCGATGCTCACAAAAAGGGATAAGAGGATCATTGCCGCAGCGGTTGCGCTCCTTCTGGTGAGCCAGCCGGTGATCTTTGCCAGCATCCCTCGGGATACGAAAAGGAACGTCAAATCAGTTGTTATCAAGAGAGGTACGCATCTTAAGGAAGTGGCAAATCTCCTGGAAGAAGAGGGCCTGATTCGCTCGGAGTGGCTTTTCTTGGCCTGCTCATACGTGATGCATAAAGGCAAGATCATAGCGGGTGAATATGAATTGAGCACGCAGATGTCCATCGCTCAGATAGCAGCAAAGATGGCAGCAGGGCAGAGGAAAATTTACACGCTCACGCTTGTGGAGGGCTACAATCTTAACGGCGTTGGAGAGGCCATGGAAAAGGCAGGTATCATGAAGAAAGATGCTTTTTTCCGGCTGGCCACAGATACTGCATTCTTGAACAAGCTTACCATTCCGGGCGACAGCCTCGAAGGCTATCTTGCGCCGGACACCTATTTCTATAGCAAGGAAACGGATGTAGACGCTTTCCTCGAAAGAATTGTGCGAAGAACCTTTGTTTTCTTTGAGAGGGAGGATGTGAGAGCGCGGATGGCCGAGTTCCGCATGACCCCCGGCGACGTTGTGATTCTAGCTTCCATGATCGAGAAAGAGGCGAAGATTGAGCCTGAAAAACCTATGATTTCTGCCGTCTTCCACAATCGGCTTCGGGAAGGCATGAGTCTCGATTCTGACCCGACGGTCATGTACGGTATCGGGATGACGCCCAAAGCGCTGACAAGGGCTGACCTTGAGAAGCCGACCGCGTACAATACATACAGGCTCAGGGGTTTGCCAAAAGGGCCGATATGTAACCCGTCCACGAGCTCCCTGATGGCAGTGCTTTACCCGGCGCCCACCGACGCGCTCTACTTTGTGTCAAGAAATGATGGAACCCACGTCTTCTCAAGGCAGATCAGCCAGCACAATCAATTCGTGACCATGTACCAAAAGAATAAGAAGAAGAAACCATAAGCAACAAGGAGGCGATTCTATGGAAAAAGAGGTAGCAGTGATTGGTGTAGGCCAGAGTTTTTTTGTGAGGGGGTATGAGGGATCGATCAGGGAGTTGGCATTTGAGGCCTTCAGGGAGGCGATGAAGGATGCGGGCATTACCCAGAAAGATGTCGGGGCGTCTGTGTTCTGTTCAGCGCCGGAGTACGACAAGCAGAGATCGCCAGCCGGCGTGCTGGCGGAGTACCTCGGTCTTATTCCGCAGCCAACGTTCTACATCGAAACCGTCTGCTCCTCGAGCAGCGCGGGTGTGAAGGTAGGCTACAGCATGATAAAATCGGGTCTTCACGATGTCGTGTGCGTGCTCGGGTTTCAGAAAATGTCTGAGATCACGTCAGCCGAGTCCCAGGAGAGAATGGGACGCGGCGCCGACATTCAGTGGGAGGCGCCTTTCGGCACCATGATGCCAGCCTACTACGCCCTCTATGCCCAGGCGTACATGGCGAAAAACGGACTCACACACGACGACCTGATGAATGTCAGGCTGAAGTCGGCGAGCTATGGCGTTATCAACGAAAGAGCCGTCTACCGCAAGGGCGTGAAAGCCGAAGACTTTAACCCTTCTAATCCTGAAGCAAAGATGGCAGCACCCGTTGCCTGGCCGTTGCGGGTAGGGGACGCCTGTGCAAATGCGGATGGAAGCTCGTGCTTGATTCTCGCCAACAAGGAGAAAGCGAAAGCCTTTTCAAAGAAGCCCATCTGGATAATTGGCATCGGTGCGGCATCTGAAGCGGTGAACATGGCTGCACGGCCCGATTTCGCAAAAGGCCTCAGCGTGGGCTACGGCGCAGCTGCCCAGGCGTACAACATGGCAGGCATTACTGCAAAAGAGGTGAAGGTAGCAGAGGTCCATGACTGTTTCACCATTGCCGAAATCATGGCCTATGAGGGTCTGGGTTTTGCTCCAATGGGCGAGGGGAAGCAACTCATTCGCGAAAAGGCCACGTATAAGGACGGAAGGATACCGGTTAATGTTGATGGCGGGCTCCTCTCGAAGGGCCACCCTATCGGCGCAACGGGCGGATCGCAGATGCGCACCATTGTGCTGCAACTCCGTGGCGAGGCGGGTCCGATGCAGGTACCCGGTGACCCTGGTATCGGCCTTGTCCACAATGTGGGCGGCGTTGGACTTTACGGAAACGTTACAATATTCGGGAGGTGAACCATGGGATTCGAAAAATTTGGAAGAAAAAGCTTTACAGCTATGACGAAAACCGGAAAGTTTGTAGACTTCCTCGGTGAGGGAAAGATCGAAGGGACTTTGTGCAAAGATTGCGGTGCGAAATTTTTTCCGCCGAGGGCGGACTGCGCCAAATGTTTTTCCAAGAACATGGAGTGGTTCGAGATGCCCAAAAAAGGAACGCTCGAAACCTTCACCACCGCCTACTATGCACCGTTCGGCTTCGAGGGAGATCCTCCGTACACGATGGGTGTAGTTGATTTCGGCGACGGCCTGAAACTTTTCGCCCGACTTGCAAAGGATGTAAAGCCGGAAGACGTGAAAGTGGGCATGGCCGTTACCACCCGCCCGCTCAAATATGATGACGGCCAGATCACCTTTGAGATAGTAAAAGCGTAAGTCTGTGGCACAAACAGCGCAGGGGTCTGACCATTTGGGCAGGCCCCTGTTTTTTTGTCAAGGTCTCTTCACAGGAAGAGCTTTACACGAGGATGATCGCATATGTCTCGTTCACCCGCTGAGCTTAAGAAAATCGGAAGGTATGTCGAAAAGCAAGGAGGGGGTTCCTGATCCCGAATTGTGGAACGATAATTGCTAAGTTTGCAGGGTGAGCAGAGTAGTCTCTTCTGGGAAGGCTAAAGATCTGACGCGTTTCTGCAGATGAGAGGCTCGCTTGCCAACGATGGCAGGGACATCAACAACCGCCTCGCAGAAGGAGGAGGAACAGCATGAAGCCGACGATACCTCGCAGGACGGGCCTTGTTACGATCATTGCCGCGGTTCTGGCCATATCCGTCTTTTTCTTACCTGCTGCAGGGTGCGCGGCGTGGAGCCTTATTGGCTCCAGCGGGAACTTCCTCCCGAATGACCCTGGCCAGTTCAATGGCCTTCGATGGGGACAGTACCTGGGCGAGTTGAAGGGTATGAGGTTGACAAGCTACGATCCGCGGAATCCTGCAGAGCTTTACTACGCGAATGACGGTGACGTACTCCAAATGGGTGATGTGAAGCTCGCGTACGTGCGGTATGGGTTCTGGAGAGGGATTTACTCCTCTCTGGTGTTTGGCGTCGAAGGCCTCGGAAATTGGGAAGCGCTGAAAGCCATGTGCTTTGAAAGATTTGAATTCTGGCATAAACCTGATTGGCGCGTGGAACGATACTACTGGGTGGGCGACCAGAGCGCTATGACGCTCGACTATAATGAAGTCACTTATCAGGGCGAACTCTACATCTATTCAAAGACGATCTACGAAAGACAGCTTGCCCAACGCAAGCCAACGGGCGGGATACCACACAACAGGTTCTGGCTGTACTGACTCAAGAAAGAAAAGCCTTTATTTGTCTTGTCGCAGCCCTATCTTAAGGAAAGCAGCCCAACTGGCAGCCCATCACCTTTATCTTCAACTCATTGAGCAGATTGCCAAGCTCTCGTGAGGAAACCTTTTCCTCTTCTGCCAGTTTCAATGCCTGGTTACAGGAAATCTTTCCCTTCTTGCTTACTGCTTTGATTTTTTCGCTGAGTTTCGCTTTGTCCATCTGCTGTGTTTCTCCCGAATCGTTGCTTCCTGTTCCGTCGCTGACGACAGGCTACTGATACCTTGGTGGAGTGGGGTGAGTGAAGGGATTTGAACCCTCGACACCTGGGTCCACAGCCCAGTGCTCTAACCAGCTGAGCTACACTCACCGTTGGCCCGATTTTTATCACACCTGTGTGGAAAAGTCAATCGATCCATGGGACACCCGCACGCGGGTACCCGGTCCCCCTCTACCCTCCCAACCGCTTTCCAGTTGCGGGTACCCGGCCGTCGTCGCCAGCCAGATTCTCGCGGGTGGATCCTGAGCCGAGAACGATGTTCAAATATCACGTACTTGGCGGCCGAAATTTGTAGCTATTCGAGGGAACTAAATTGGCTCAAGATACACAAAATCATGGAATCGACTTGATTATTTGGTAAAAGTTTATAAAATAGTAGTTTCACAATGGATAAAGAAACCTTTATAAGCCTCAAAGAAAACTTTTACGAGTACCTGGCTACCGAGAAAGGCGTTTCGCCTCATACCATCAGAGCGTATGAAGGGGATCTCGAGAGTTTCATCTCCTTCGTGGCAAAGAGTCCCGGTGATCAGATAGATCATAGACTCATCAGAGCCTACATAGTGAGCATTTATAAGGGACTCAAGAAATCGTCCCTAGCCCGAAAGGTGGCAACGATCCGGTCCTATTTCAAGTATCTCAAAAGGAAGGGATACATCGATGATAACCCGGCCCTGCTCGTCAAGAACCCGAGGGTCGAGAAGCATCTCCCGAAATTCTACACGGTGGATGAGATGTTTCTTTTTCTGGATGCGCTGCCGGCAGACTCCTGGCTGTCCCTCCGAAATCGTGCGATATTCGAGTTGATATACTCCACAGGCATGCGGGCAAGCGAGGCTCTCGGGCTGGACAGGGGGAGCGTGCATCTTGACGGTTTATGGGCACTGGTGAAAGGCAAGGGCGGCAAGGAGAGGATTCTTCCCTTCGGGGAAAAGGCGCGAGATGCGATACAGGCTTACTTGAACGCGAGGCATGAGGCTGTGAGCGCGTCCGGCAAGGGCCCTCTGTTTGTGAACGCGCAAGGTATGCGTCTTTCTTACCGGGGGTTGCTGAAGGTCATGAAGAAACATCAACTCAGGGCAGGTTTGTTGAAGGATCTTGCACTCCATGGGATCCGCCATTCCTTTGCAACACACATGCTGGGCGGGGGGGCCGATCTCAGGAGCATCCAGGAACTCCTCGGCCACTCGAAACTTTCAACAACGCAGAAGTATACGCATATCTCCATGGAAAAGATCATGGAGGTATACGATAAAGCCCACCCGAGAAGGTAATAACATGAGACGGACAACTGTACTGTGTATCAGACACAAAGGCGGAGTCGTTTTGGCCGGCGACGGGCAGGTCACTCTCGGCGCCACGGTTATGAAGCACACTGCGAAGAAGGTGAGGAAACTTTACCAGAATAAATGTCTGGCCGGATTTTCCGGTGCGACAGCCGACGCCTTCACGCTTCTGGAGCGCTTCGAAAAGAAGCTGGAGCAGTTCAATGGAAACATCACGAGGGCTTCTGTGGAGCTTGCAAAGGACTGGAGAACGGACAGACTCCTGCGAAGGCTGGAGGCGCTCCTGATCGTTGCAGATGCGGAGCATACGTTCATCCTGTCCGGTACGGGTGATGTCATAGAACCTGACGACGGCATTGCGGCCATCGGCTCCGGAGGCCCTTATGCGCAAGCTGCGGCCAAGGCACTGGTAAAACATTCGGATTTGTCGGCGCTGGAGATTGCACGGGAGTCAATGGCGATCGCGTCGAATATCTGCATCTACACAAACCAGGAGATCACGATAGAGGAGCTTTAAATGAGGACCTTGATCCCAAGGGAAATAATGGAAGAACTGGACCGCTACATTGTCGGGCAAAAGAACGCCAAGAGGGCTGTTGCAATCGCGCTCCGGAACAGATGGAGACGCCAAATGATCCCGGAGGATCTGCGGGACGAGATCGCTCCCAAGAATATCATCATGATCGGGCCGACGGGCGTCGGGAAGACTGAAATAGCGAGGCGGCTGGCAAAGCTCGCAAATGCGCCCTTCCTTAAAATAGAGGCCACGCGATTTACTGAAGTCGGTTACGTTGGAAGAGACGTGGAATCGATGATCCGGGACCTTACCGAGCTCTCGGTGAACATGGTGAAAAAGGAGGAGCAGGAACGGGTTCTGGAAAAGGCCAAGGAGCTTGCGGAGGAAAGGGTGCTTGATCTCCTTATCCCCCACAGGAAAAACAAGAGCGGCCAGGAAGAGGTCGCGGAGCTGCCTGAAAACACCCGCGAGAAATTGAGGGTCCTGTTTCGTGACGGCAAGCTGGACGAGAAGGTTCTTGAGATAGAGGTGCCGGAGAAGGCGCTTCCCATCATTGAGATATTCTCCTCTCAGGGCATGGAAGAGATGGACATGCAGCTTAAGGATATGTTCGGCAACATGCTGCCCAAGAAGACGAAGAGGAGGAGGGTCAAAGTAAGGGAGGCCTATGAGTATTTAATTCAGGAGGAGTCGAAGAAGCTTATCGACATGGACAAAGTCGTGCATGACGCTCTTGATCGGGTGGAACAGGCCGGCATCATCTTCCTTGATGAAATAGATAAGATAGCGAGCCGTGAGCACACGCACGGCCCTGACGTATCAAGGGAAGGCGTCCAGCGTGATATCCTGCCCATAGTCGAAGGAACGACTACTACGACAAAATACGGCATGGTGAAAACGAATCACGTCTTGTTCATCGCAGCCGGGGCATTCCACATGTCGAAGCCCTCTGATTTAATACCGGAGCTGCAAGGTCGTTTCCCGATCCGGGTGGGCCTTGATCCTTTGAACAAGGAAGAATTTTACAGGATCCTGACGGAGCCGGAGAACGCACTGATAAAGCAGTACAGGGCGCTGCTTGCCACTGAAGGGATAGAGCTTTCATTTGATGAAGAGGCCATTTTAGAGCTCGCCGACATTGCCCAGCGTATCAATGAAATGACGGAAAATATAGGAGCGCGACGACTCTACACGGTCATGGAGCGCCTTCTGGATGATATATCCTTTTCCGCTCCGGAGACGAAGGAGAAAAAGATTACGATTACCAAGAAATACGTCCGTGAAAGGCTGGGTGAGTTCCTGGAAAAAGAAGATTTGAGCAGGTACATCCTATGATGGAAAAAGTAGACATCCTTTTAGAAGCACTTCCGTATATCAAGCAATTCTCCGGTGCGACCTTTGTTGTCAAGTACGGCGGCGCCGCCATGGAACAAGAAGAGCTTGCGAAAGAATTTGCCAAAGATGTGGTTCTTCTGAAGTATGTGGGCATAGATCCTGTGATCGTGCATGGCGGAGGCCCACAGATAGAAAAGCTGCTCACGAGGCTCGACATCCCCACGCGTTTTGTGGAAGGCCTGAGGGTGACAGACGAAGCCACACTCGAGGTAGTCGAAATGGTGCTCTCCGGCCATATCAACAAGCAGATTGTCCAGGAGATACACAATTGCGGCGGCCGGGCCCTGGGCATGAGCGGAAAGGACGCCAAACTTATCGTTGCGAAGAAAGTGGAGAAGGACATCGGCTTTGTGGGCGACATCGTGGAAGCCAACGTGAAGATACTAAGGGAGATTTCAAAGCTGGGCTATATCCCGGTCGTGGCGCCTCTTGCTGCAGGCGCCGACGGGCATACCTACAACGTCAATGCCGATACGGCTGCGGGCGCAATTGCCAAGGAACTCATGGCGGATAAGCTCATCTTACTCACGGATGTTCCTGGCGTTCTGGGAAAGGACCTTAAGCCCATATCAATACTGAAAAAGGAAGAGGTGCCTCTCCTTATCAAGAATGGGACGATAAAGGGCGGCATGATCCCCAAGACAAAGTGCTGTCTCGATGCGCTTCACGGCGGCGTCAAGAAGACACATATTATTGACGGCAGGGTGGCGCACGCGCTCCTTCTCGAAGTGCTTACGGATTCGGGGATTGGAACTCAGATTTCGGGAGGGGAGTAATGCAGGAAAAGCTTATTGAGAAAGCAAAGCAGTATCTGGCAAATACATACACGAGATTTCCCATAGTCGTCACCAAGGGCGAAGGCTGCTGGCTCTGGGATATGGACGGCAGAAGATATCTAGACTTTCTTTCTGGAATAGCTGTCTGCAATCTCGGTCACGCTCCGAAAAGCGTCGCGGAAGGTCTATCCGGTCAGGCACAAAGACTTTTCCACGTATCAAACCTTTTTTACACGGAAATCCAGATCCGGGCTGCAGAGGTCTTGGTGGAGCATTCTTTCGGCGACAAGGTCTTCTTCTGCAACAGCGGGGCAGAGGCAAATGAGGCGGCAATAAAACTTGCGAGGCGGTACTCCTGGAAAAAGCATGGCGAAGGCAGGGCAGACATCATAGCCATGCACAATTCTTTTCATGGCAGGACCATGGCCACACTTTCCGCAACAGGACAGACCAAGTTTCACGTGGGGTTCAGCCCTTTGCTCGAAGGTTTTTCTTTTGTGCCTTTCAATGATAGTGAGGCGCTCAAGAGTGCAGTTTCAGAGCGGACCTGCGCCATCATTCTCGAGTTGGTCCAGTCTGAAGGAGGCGTCTACGTCGCAGACCGGGAGTACATAAAGTTCATCCGCGAACTGGCTGGGGAGCGGGACATTCTTCTCATCCTGGATGAGGTTCAGACAGCAATAGGAAGGACGGGGAGACTCTTCGGCTATGAGCATTACAACATAAAGCCTGATATAGTGAGCCTCGCAAAGGCTCTCGGCGGAGGCTTTCCTGTCGGAGCCATTCTCGCGACAGAAGAAGCGGCCTCGGGGTTTGAGCCGGGAACCCACGCATCCACGTTCGGTGGTAATGCGCTCGCCAGTTCAGCTATTGTGGCTACAATGAACACATTGCTCGGAGAAGGTGTGATTGCGAACTGCGAGAAAATGGGTAGGGTCCTGGTTGAAGGCTTGCTGTCGCTCAAGCGGAAGTTTCCTGTGATCAGAGATGTGCGCGGCATGGGACTGCTTCTCGGGGTCGAGCTCTCGGTTCCCGGCGAGCCGCTCGTGCAGGAATTTCTGAAAGAGGGGGTCATTCTTTACGCGACGAAAGGAAACGTGTTGAGACTGCTGCCGCCCCTCGTGATCGACAAAGAAGAGGTTGATCTCTTCCTGGATATAGCAGCGAGAGTATTCGAAAGGCAAAAATCGTGAAGAGAGATCTGACAAAGATACTGGACCTGACAGCGGATGAGTGCATCCACTTGGTTGAAAGGGCTGCATTCATGAAGCGGATGAGACAAGACGGAAGAGAGCACGAGCCCTTGCGACGCAAGAGCCTGGCGATGATCTTTGAAAAGGCTTCCACCAGGACAAGGGTTTCCTTTGAACTGGGTATGAAAGAGCTTGGCGGTATCGCCTTGTATTTGAGCGCGACAGAAACACAGATCGGCAGAGGGGAACCCATAGGCGATACAGGAAAAGTGCTCAGCCGCTACGTGAGTGCAATCATGATCCGCACATACGCACAGGAAACTGTGGAGGAACTGGCGCGCGCCTCTAGCGTACCCGTGATCAATGGGCTGTCCGACCTCTACCATCCCTGCCAGATGCTGGCTGACCTGTTTACGGTGCGGGAGCTGAAAGGGGATTTCAGTGCATTGAAAATCGCCTATATCGGTGACGCCAATAATGTGGCCAATTCATGGATAGAAGCAGCGGCCCTGCTCGGCCTGAATCTTGTGGTTGCGTTTCCAGAAGCATACAGGCCTGCACCGGTGATTGAGAAATTGGCGCGAAAGAATGCCAATATACTGTTCACGCACGATCCCAGAGAAGCAGCTGATAATGCTGACGTCATTAACACCGATGTCTGGGTAAGCATGGGAATGGAAAAAGAGAAGAATGAAAGACTAAAGGCGTTCACCGGTTTCGGCGTGGACGACGCGCTCCTGGCGGTTGCGAAGAAGGACGTTATCGTGATGCATTGTCTGCCCGCCCACAGGAACGAGGAGATAAGCGAGCCTGTCTTCGAGCGTTTTCAGGACGTCATCTTCACGCAGGCCGAGAACCGGCTTCACGCACAAAAGGCACTCTTGGAGTGGTTAATACTGGAGGTTTAGATGAACAATGTCAAGAAAGTAGTGCTGGCATATTCCGGTGGACTGGACACCTCGATTCTCGTGAAGTGGCTGAAGGAGCAGTATAACTGCGAGGTCATCGCGTTCTGCGCGGACGTGGGACAAGAGGAAGAGCTTGAGGGGTTAAGGGAAAAGGCTATTGCGACCGGTGCGTCTAAGATTTACATCGACGATTTGCGAGAGGAATTTGCGAGGGATTTTGTCTTCTTCGCCTTAAAGGCAAACGCGGTGTATGAAGGAACATATCTGATGGGTACCTCCATTGCGCGGCCCCTCATCGCGAAAAGAATGGTGGAGATTGCAAAACAGGAGCAGGCTGATGCTGTCGCTCATGGTGCGACAGGTAAGGGCAACGACCAGGTGCGCTTTGAGTTGACCTGCTATGCGCTGGCGCCCCACATAAGGGTGATAGCGCCCTGGAGAGAGTGGTCCTTCACGGCTCGGGAACAGTTGATTGACTACGCGAAACAGCATGGAATAGATGTCCCGGTGAGTAAAGAGAAGCCTTACAGCATGGACAGGAATCTGATGCACATAAGCTACGAGGGGGGTATCCTCGAGGATCCCTGGCGTGAACCCGACGAGTCTATGTTCCGCCTCAGCCTCTCTCCCGAGAAGGCACCTGATGCTCCCCGGTATATCGAAATCGATTTCGTGGACGGGACCCCGGTTGCTATTGACGGCAAGAAAATGGCCCCGCACGAAATAGTGATGATTCTTAATCACATAGCCGGCGAGAATGGCATCGGCCGCATCGATGTGGTTGAGAACAGGTTTGTGGGTATGAAGTCGAGAGGTGTGTACGAAACTCCGGGCGTGACTGTGCTGCACGTTGCTCACAGGGCGATGGAGTCGATTACTATGGACAGAGAGGTGATGCACCTTCGCGATAGCCTCATTACCAAAATCTCTGAGCTCATCTATTATGGATTCTGGTATTCGCCGGAGATGGAGGCGCTGCGGGCATTCATCCTTGAGACGCAGAAGAATGTCACTGGAACCGTCAAGCTGAAGCTCTATAAAGGCAACTGCATCGTGGCTGGCAGGAAGTCGGAGCGCTCGCTTTATATGAAGGACTTTGCGACCTTCGACAAAGATGCGGTTTACGACCAGAAGGATGCAAGCGGTTTCATACGGCTCAATGCATTGCGACTCAGAATCAAAGCGATGCTGAATGAGAGGATGTAGGGACAGGCCAAAGGTCGAAGCAACGAGGCTGCCGGATATCGGCTAAGGGCCAAAGGATAAAGGCTAAAGGCCGAAAGGCGAAGGTTGATTTTCCGTTAGCCCCGAGCCTCGTGCCTTTAGCCGGCTTTTGAGGGAGTTCTGAATTGAAAGCGTACGAACCAAAAGAGATAGAGGAAAAGTGGCAGAAGGTCTGGGAAGCGAACAATGCTTTCCGTGCTGCGGAAGAGACAGGAAAGCAAAAATACTACCTGCTCGAGATGTTCCCGTACCCTTCCGGCAAGATTCACATGGGTCACGTGAGGAACTATTCTATAGGTGACGTGATTGCGCGCTATAAGCGAATGAAAGGATACAATGTACTCCATCCCATGGGATGGGACGCATTTGGCATGCCCGCTGAAAATGCCGCAATCCAGCATGGCATACAGCCCGCGGTATGGACCCACGACAATATTGCCTACATGAAGACGCAGCTCAAGAGGCTTGGCTTTGGTTATGACTGGGATAGAGAGCTTGCAACCTGCGATGTGGAATACTACGGGTGGGAGCAGTGGATATTCCTGAAGATGTACGAGAAGGGACTGGTCTACCGCAAAAATGCTCCTGTTAATTACTGCAAGCTTTGTTCGACGGTCCTGGCCAACGAACAGGTGGAGGAGGGCCGTTGCTGGCGGTGCGGCGACGAGGTGGTACAAAGCGAACTGACACAATGGTTCTTCGCTATTACCAAATATGCCGACGAGCTCTATGAGTATGCGGACAAGCTGCCCGGCTGGCCCGAACGGGTTCTGAACATGCAGAAGAATTGGATCGGAAAGAGCTTCGGCGTCGAGGTTGATTTCCCGCTCGAGAAAGGCGGTCTTCTCACTATATTTACAACCCGGCCCGATACGCTCTACGGCGTGACATTCATGGTGCTTGCTCCGGAGCATGCGTTGGCCACGGAGCTTTCGCACGGCACACCCTATGAAGAAGAGGTGCACTCGTTCGTTGAGAGAGCGCGCAGCCAGGATCGCAGCTTCAGGCTGGAGCTGTCAGGAAGTAAGGAAGGTGTTTTTACGGGAGCCTACGCCATAAATCCCCTTACCAAGGCGCGGGTGCCTGTATACGTGAGTAATTTTGTCCTCGCCGAATATGGAACGGGCGCCATTATGTCTGTTCCTGCCCACGATCAGCGCGACTTTGAATTCGCAAAGGCATATGGTTTGCCCATCATCGTTACTATCACTCCTGATGGCGGAACCCTTGATCCGGCTTCTATGCAAGGCGCCTATGAGGGTGATGGGACCATGGTCAATTCAGGCCCCTTCAACGGAAGGCAGAACAGAAAAGCGATACCCGAGATCATTGCCTACCTGGAAGAAAAGGGGCTTGGGAAGGGGACCATAAACTACCGTCTCAGGGATTGGGGCATATCGAGGCAGCGTTACTGGGGTGCGCCGATCCCTATCATTTATTGTGAGAGTTGCGGTGTGGTGCCTGTGCCTTACGAGGACCTGCCGGTGAAGCTGCCGCTCGACCTGCAGATTAAGCTTGTGGGCAAATCGCCGCTCTCGGAATACCAGGAGTTTTACAAGGTGAAGTGCCCTACGTGCGGCCGGGATGCGCGCAGAGAGACAGATACGATGGACACGTTTGTCGAGTCCTCCTGGTATTTCCTCCGCTACGCATGCCCTGGCTATGATAAGGCGCCGCTTGACCGTAGACGTGTCGACTACTGGATGCCTGTAGATCAGTACATTGGTGGCATCGAGCACGCAGTGCTCCACCTTCTCTATTCAAGATTTTTCAACAGGGTCGTGAGCGAACTGGACTTCGTCTCGGTGAGGGAGCCCTTCGAGAACTTGCTTACCCAGGGCATGGTGATTAAGGACGGCTCCAAAATGAGCAAGTCGAAGGGAAACGTGGTCGACCCGGACTACCTGATCGAGCGCTACGGTGCGGATACGGCGCGTCTCTTCTGTCTCTTCGCCTCCCCACCTGAAAAAGATCTCGACTGGAGTGACAAGGGTGTTGAGGGCTGTTATCGCTTTCTGCAAAGAGTCTGGAGGCTTGTCATTGAGCGCACTGATGCCCTTAGCAGTAATGCGTCGGCCATCGAGAAGGAAGCAGGTGGAGCTGAAAACAAGGATGTGTCCAGGCTCCTTTTTGCGGTGCACAAAACGATAAAGAAAGTGACCGACGATCTAGAGCGGTTCCATCTTAATACGGCTATTGCCAGTATCATGGAACTTGTGAATGCCATCTACAAATTCATAGAAGTGGAGCGGAATGAAGGCGAACTCCGGTTTCTTAAAGGGGCGATCGAACGCCTCATCATCCTGCTCGGACCCTTCTGTCCTCATATTGCAGAAGAGTTGTGGGAAGTCCTCGGAAGAGAAGGGAGCGTCATCAACCAGCCCTGGCCAGCGTACAACGAGGCCTATACCCTGGAAGAGAGGGTCACTGTGGCAGTCCAGGTGAATGGGAAACTGAGAGACACCTGCGAGGTAGAGCGGGATCTTGACGGCGCGGCCCTGAAGGAGCTTGTGCTCTCTCTTGAGAAAGTGCAGAAGCACATCGACAACCGGGAGATTCGAAAGTTTATCGTCATACCAAACAAACTGGTGAACATAGTATGTTAGGCGGCTCAACAAAATGTGCGTGCGCGAAGCTGGCTTCGCTACTCCTCTTGTTTTTCGTGCTGGGTTCCTGCGGATACACGATCGTCAGCGGTGAGAAGGGTCTTTTTCAGGGGGAGGTAGTCACCCTCGATGTACCTGTCTTTAAGAATCAAAGTTTCGAGCCTCAGATCTCGCAGTTTTTCACCGAGGAGTTTACGAGGGAACTCATAGTCAGCGGTCTTTTCGGTGTCAACAAAGAGGGTTCGTCAAACACGTTGCAAGGCACCATCGTTACCACTCGGATTGTGCCCACCGCCATGAGTTCGCAAGGGCTGGTGATACAGAAGACCATCTATGTTACTCTTGGCCTGGCGCTCTCAAAGAAAGACGGTCGGTTGATTAAGAACTGGTCGATGATAGACGCGGAACCTTACGACGTTCAGGACATAAATCTGGAAGATCCCAATAAAAAACAGGCGCTGATAAGGATCGCCGGGAGGATGTCGAGAAGGTTTAGTGCGCTTATACTGGCCGACATCGACCGGAAGGCGTTATAGGTGCCGCGACGGCCTTTCGCGCCTAACTTTGTCGACTTCGGGGATCGCACGATCCTCAGCGTACCCCAAGGTACGCCTCCGGTCGGCAACCCCTCGTCTTCGCGTTATGCATCGAAATTCCATCGCGGCATAGCAGTCGTATTCTGCGTATGAGCGTATGGTTGAGCGCCTCTCGGTACTCGAGGGCATTCTCACACTGTCGACATGTTCTCGGAAGCTTCTTTAAGCTCCTTAAATAATTTCGCGAGATCCTTCAACTGGAAATGGGCGTTGATGCCGCTGGGGTTAGGCAGTATCCAAAGAGCTGATGTTCCGATCCGCTCACTCTGCAGGCCCAGGACTGCCTCCCGCCGATCGAACGCCTTGCGGTAGGCGTCCACTCCCAGTACGGCAGTGATGCGCGGTTTGTACTTGAGCACGGTCCTTGTCAGGCGCTTGGCGCCTTCCTTCAATTCGCTGCTCGAAAGTTCGGAAGCATTGGCTGTTGAGCGCCTGACGATATTCGTTATGCCGTAGTCGCTCTTGAGGAGCTCCTTTTCTTCAAAGGCAGAAAGAAGCCTGTCTGTGAATCCCGCCTTATACAGCGCCGGCCAGAACCGATTGCCCGGCCGCGCAAAATGATGGCCCACAGCACCCGAGTAAAGCCCCGGATTGATCCCGCAGAAGAGTACTTTCAGATTGAACGCGATAAGATCCGGTACTCTCTTGTCGCGGGCAGCGATTAGATCCTGCGGCGTAGGCTTGACTATGTTCACGGGCGCCACACTAGTCAATATGCAATTGCATATACAGCTTTCCCACTGATGGTCTCTCTGACGAGTCGGCCGATACCCGCGAGGTATCTCAGATGAGCAATTGCTTCACCGACGGCGAACCACTTCTGGGCCACGGGAAAAAGATCCCAGGAGTCGCAGACAATATCCCACGTCATCCTGGATGCCACCTGGTAGGCATTCTGAGGTCCTTCGCTGAGGATGGCCAGCGCTTCCAGGGCTCTTTCCTCGTGATGGCGCTTCAGCTCCTCTATTCTCGCTTTGCAGTTGTTGAAAATGCTCCTGTGACCGGGAAGGACCAGCTCAACCTCGAGCTGATAGGTTCTATCGAGGCTTTCGAGGTATTTCGCCAGGGGATCCCAGTCGTCGAACCAGCATTGGATATTGGGCGTTATATCGCCGAGAATGTGATCTCCGGCGATAAGATATTTTTTTCGGGGTTCGTAAAGGCACGTGTGGCCGAAACTGTGGCCCGGTGTTTCCATGCATATCAGGCGGTAGTCGCCGATGCTGATGGTGTTGCCTTCTCCGCATGGCTCAAAGTGAGGAAGTTGGGCAATACCGTATTTGAAGGCCGGGTGGCTGTCGAGCGCTTCATCGATCTGGCTTTCGGGGAACCCCTCGAGGCGCGCGAAATGGGCCAGATTCTTTCTGTTGAAAAATAAGGCGAGACGTTGCGCATCAGGCATATTAAGGTAGATTGTCGATGCGTCGGACGCAACGGTTGTCACGAGGGCAAGATGATCGGCATGCAGATGGGTGATGAAAAAATCCGTGCGCTCGGGATCGACACGAAGTTCATGGAGACCAGCCAGGAAAACCTGCTCGCATTCCTTGCGGTTGAGCCCTGTATCTACGACGAGGTTTCGGTGGTCATCCAGCACGACATAGGAGTTGACCGATTTGAGAGGATTGTGGGGCAGGGGCACCTCAATCCTGAAGAGATTTCGATCAATCTGATCAACCATTATACCAATTTGCTTTCACGCGAGTAGTTTCCCGGTTCGGCCTGGAGGTGCAACTCTTGGCCGGCGAGTCGGTTTCTTAGCATGCACGCAGATTGACGGAAATACGTAGAGCAGAAACTTTACCCGGGCTTCCTGTGTGCGAACCCCCAGTATCTGGGGCGACTCTTTTCGAAAACCGCTTGGAAGCTGAAAGACAGGCTGTATCCCTGTCAAGAGAGGGAATGGTTTACTTTCTTCGAAAGCCTCGAGACCCGGCGCCCTGCGTTGTTCTTGTGAATTACGCCTTTTGATGCAGCTTTGTCTATGCAGACCACCGCTTCCTTAAATGCCTGCTGCAGCTCATTCTTATCTTTTCCCTGCAGAGCGACAAGCACCTTCTTGATGTTGGTTTTCATAGTGGATTTGACGTGGGCATTGCGTAATCGACTCTTCTCTCCCTGCCGCGCTTTTTTAATGGCCGACTTGTTTTTCTTCAACAAACCCTCCCGCTCGATTTTGTTATTTTTATCACGTTTACTATGTGTAAGTCAACTTTTGCGTTGAGCCCTTTTCTCCGCTGATCTTGTTACGAGTTAGGCTCCTGAAGCCTTTAATGAGGGTGTGTTTCATCAGCGACGCGATCAGTTCGCCATGCCAGTCGAACATTGCTTTGTTGTGAACGAGGTCCAGAATGCCGTCCTTAAGAGCAAGGCTGAAGAGGCCGTCGATATGGGTATCTGAGAGGCGCTCGAAGAATCTGCGAAAGAGTCGACCCTTCGAGAGTTCTGGATCGAGCAACGCACGCCATCTTCTCTCGTAATCTTTCAACCTTGAGGCTCCAAGATCGTTGAGGCGAAGTGCCCGACTCAGTGTTTCTGCAGCAGCCTGGGCCGCTATAAGACCGTAATAAATGCCCCCGTGGGTGGTTGTTTTCACCTGGCCGGCCACTTCACCCACTGCAAGCAGTCTGTCGGAATAGGTCCTTTCCAGGCCGCCGAGCGGAATGGTTCTGTGCGAAATAGTGCCGGTTTCTTTTATCCGTCCCTTAAGAAAGTTGCTATCAAGGAAGGCCTCTAAAAACTTCGAAGCGCCCTTCTTTGTAATAAGACCGACGCGGGCCCTCCCGTCTTTGACGTTCACTGCCCAGGCAAAGGAGGAAGGTGCGACATTTCTACCCACGTATATCTCTGTCGCAGAAAGACCATCCATACGGATCTCCGTCTGCGCACCTTCGTAGACGTACGCTATGTCCCCCAGGTGCAGTTTTCTCGTCAGCTTAGGATTGTAGCCGCAAGCCAGCACTGCCGAGCGAGCCCGCAGCGGGCCTTCGCTCGTAGAGGTCTTGAGTTCAACATGTTCCGGGGTGATTCTGATATCGAGGCATGCAGTCTCCTGAAGCAACGAAGAGCCGCTCTCCAGGGCCAGTTTGCGCAGCCCCTCGTTGAATTTGATCCGGTCCACGACGTGCGCCTGAACATGCCCGGGCCGGTAGGGGAGAAGTTTCCCGGAGGGGGAGATGAATTCTATGTCCTCGACCTGCGTCAGGATTGAATCAGACGGCAGACTGAATTTCTCGAATGCTTCGACGCCTACCACACCCGTGCAGACCGGAGGCTGTCGACAAGTCCCATTTTTCTCGAGAACGACGACGTCAAAACCTTCTCGTGCAAGACCATGCGCTGTGTAGCAGCCTGCGGGTCCGCCGCCGATAACTGCTACATCGTACATTTTCTCATGTCCTGGCTTGACAAAATCGGACCTCGTTCAGAAGATGTCAACAGGTGATTGACGCGAGAGCATCTTATGTTGCTGAACGTTTTGCTTTCGTTATTTCGCCTTTTGCGGGATCTGAACCTGAGGCTCCGCAGCGGGTGGTTCTCCTTTTTTGCTCTCCTGCTGTCTCTGTATCTCTGTCCTGGTTTCCACGATTCCACGCACCGGTTGTGTAAAAGTACCTGCGACGAGGGTAGCCTGGCCTGTAAAGCGATTGATCTTGTAAAAGCCGCCCACGCCGGATAACTCTACCACCTGATAGCGCGTCCAATAGAGTCCCAGCAATACCAGTATCGCAATGAAGATCGCCCAAAACCTGCTTGTCATAGATCCTCCTTATGTAATCCACGCGTATTCGATGACGTGGGTCTCTGCTTTTCTAGTTGTCGGCTAAAAGGCTATATTACAGTATCACAGCCGCCCTGTTCAATCAATCTCCTGGATATATCTGCAAAGCACGTAAACTGCCCGTACTTCAACGTTCGCGGTCAGCAGTATCCAGAGATGAATAGCCAATAAAGGGTGCGGAAATTGTTGTTTGACGGGAACGTGGCTAGGGATAGAGCGCCATCCGGTCGAGTGCGGTCTTCTCATCCGTGCCCAGCGCGATGTTCATGTTCTGCACGGCTTGCCCCGAGGCCCCTTTAACAAGGTTGTCGATAGCGCTCACGACTACAAACCTTCCGTCGTCAAAAGCCTTGAGACCCACATGGCAGAAATTTGAATATCGCGTGAAGCGGGTATCCGGATACACGCCTTCTTTCAGCACCTGGACGAATGGCTCAGTCCGGTAGGTTGTTCGATAAAGGTCAAGAAGCTCGCCTGTAGCGGCTGCTGCCCGCAGTCTGCCGTAGACGGTTGTGAGAATGCCCCTGTTGATGGGTAGGAGGTGGGGCACGAACGTGACCGTGCTGTTTTCAAACTTGGAGATTTCTTTCTGTATTTCAGGTTCGTGACGGTGGGCACCGATGTTGTAAGGCCTGAAGCCCTCGGCCACTTCACAAAAGAGACTGCCCAGCTTGGCCTCTCTGCCTGCGCCACTTACCCCGGATTTTGAATCGACAAAGATATTGCCGTCGACAAGGCCGTTCTTCACGAGAGGGTAGAGCGCGAGGATAGCGCTCGTCGGATAACAGCCGGGGTTGCCTATGAGCTTCGCATTCCTTATTCGTTCCCGGTACAGTTCGGGAAGGCCGTACACAGCCTCGCGCTGCAACTCGGGTGCTCCGTGCTTCACGTAATGTTTTTCATACAGGGAAAGATTTTCGAACCTGAAGTCTGCGCTGAGATCGATGATACAGGCCTTGCCGTCAAAAAGCGTACGAGCCTTTGCTGCAGCGGTCCCGTGGGGCAAACAGAGGAAGTAGACGTCGCACTTTCCCCGATGATCGTCATCGGTGGCCTCGAGTGTTCCCTCGAAACTCACGAGGGACGGGAAAAGGTCAGAGAGTTTCCTGCCGCGATACGTGTTCGAGGTAACGAGGTTGACGTCAACGAGAGGATGCTCTGCCAACAGCGAAAGCAGGACCACGCCGGTATAGCCAGTCGCCCCCAGGATGCCTACTTTCCACATGGATCTTAATCTCTAGGTTGTCGTTATGCTTTTGATTAGCGCTTGGAGAATTGGAAACGAGCGCGCGCGGCTCTCTGGCCGTACTTCTTTCTTTCTTTTGCGCGCGGATCTCTGGTTACAAGCCCCTGTTTCTTGAGGACGCCTCTCAGCGCGCTGTTGAATTCGATCAGTGCTTTGGCGATCCCGTGTCCCAGGGCCCATGCTTGAGCAGCAATTCCGCCACCGTAAATATTCGCCACCACGTCGAACTTCTCCGCGTTGTCCGTCACAATGAAGGGTTTATTGAGCATCAGCCGCAGCTCTTCGAGAGGAAAGTAATCTTCCACCGTACGGCCATTGATCAGATACTGGCCCGACCCCTGTTTCATCCAGACCCTCGCCACAGCAGTCTTTCTTTTTCCTGTTGCATAGTACCTTTTCTCAGGCACGTCTGGCCTCCTTCACATCCATTGTTTCCGGCTTCTGCGCCTGGTGAGGGTGTGCATTTCCCTTGTACACCTTCAGCTTCTTGAACATCCTTCGTCCCAGTGCAGTCTTGGGGAGCATTCCCCGGACAGCGATCCTTATCAACTCTTCAGGCTTGGCTGCAAGCAATGTGCGGGCGTTCAGCACCGTCAAGCCTCCGGGGTATCCGCTGTACCGCTCGTACGTTTTTGCCGCAAGCTTGTTCCCCGTCAGCTTCACTTTGTCGGCGTTGATAACGACCACAAAATCGCCAGTATCAGCGTGCGGCGTGTAGGTGGGCTTATGCTTTCCGCGCAGCACAGCGGCAATACGCGCTGACAGTCTGCCAAGCGTCGCCGACTCGGCATCAACAACAAACCATTTCCTCTCCAGTTTCTTCTCGCTCGGAAAAAAAGTGTCCATAACAACCTCTATGTGCGTAAAAATAATATAGTTATGGCGTCAAGTCAAGCGAAATGACGTTTACTTCTTGCCAGCGTTTCTCTTGGATGCCTTGAGAGGATTTATTTTCTGCTCCTGCGTCTTGACTTCCTTCTTTATGTGGGTAGCCATGGAGCACGCTGCGGTCTGCCACTTCTGGGCAGGATAGGGGAAGCTGGCGCAGAACTTACCCGCCTCTACCTCTATAACTCTCGTGCAGCCTTCGCAATTCTCTACGATAGCGTAGCACTGCCCGCCATTGTAAGAACAGCCTGCTTTCTTCATGAAAAGACACTCGATACCCGGTTTAATCGTTTGGCACTGCATAACGGCACCACCTCCTTTGGATTTGGAGCCACTATTTAACTATATTTGCATGAAAATGTCAAGCTGTTTCGGTGCGTTTTGTATGCAAAGGCGTGTACCTCTCACGGACTGATGCAGAGACGTTTAAGAAAAAGATAAGGAGCTATTTGAGGAAACCGGTTGGTGGGGACGTGGAGTGAGGAATGTTGCGGTGGACGATCGGGGGTCTATAAAGGCTTTGTGCTACACCTTCTTGCCATGAAATTCCCATTTTCCACGAAAGGTAATGAGAAAGGAAAGGAGGATCAGCTTAAGGTCGAGACAAAACGTTTGCCGGCGGATGTATAAGAGGTCAGCGCGGAATTTCTTGCGGCGCGGCGCATCTGCTGGCAAATAAACCTGTGCGAGGCCGGTCAGACCGGGGGTCACGGTCAATCGCCGATCATGCCCGGGGATCTGATCGATGGCCAGTACGTCTTTCCTTCCGAAGACCTCCTGTTCGTGGGGTCTCAGGGCGCGCGGTCCTACGAAGCTCATATCACCCTTCAGGATGTTGACAAGCTGGGGCAGTTCATCCATGGCAGTGGCTCGCAGGAGTCGGCCTATCTTCAGAACTCTTGGATCGTCAGCGGTCGCCTGTATTGCTCCAGTCTCCTTTTCCGCGTCCACGATCATGGAGCGAAACTTAAGAAGCTTGAATATGCGCCCACCCTTCCCCGTACGATCCTGGAAATAAAAGATCGGTCCGCCATCTTCAGACTTGATGGCCAACGGGATTATCAACCAGAGGGGTAGAGAGACAATCAATCCCAGCGAGGAGAGAGATATATCGAACAGTCGCTTAAGGGACATAAAAAGCGGTCTTATCCGCGCAATGCGTTTTTTACAAGCTGCAGGTAGGCCTCGGTGACAATCTTCTCGTCGAATTCACGAAGGACCTTTGCCCTTGCATAGTTTCCCATTCTTTCTCTTTCGACGTGTGGAAGCTCTACGAAGCGAAGCATGCAATCTGCCAGGCGAGCTGCATCCCTCACAGGGGCCAGGTACCCGTTCCTGCCGTCCTCAACGACCTCCCGACAGCCTGGTGCATCCGTGGTGATCACCGGTTTACCCATGGCCATTGCCTCAAGAAGTGAACTGGGTACCCCTTCCCTGTACGAGGGAAGCACCACCACATTGCTTCCGCAGATGAAAGGGCGCACATCGTCCGTTCTGCCAAGGTAGCGAACGAGCCCCTGATGCTGCCAATCGGCAATGACCTCTTCCGGAATAGCAGAGCGGTTTTCTTTGTCCATCGGGCCAAGCAGAAAGAATTGCGCGTCTGGTTGGCTCCTCTTCACTATAGAGGCAGCTTCTACAAACTCCCGCACGCCTTTATCCGAGAGCATTCTTCCGATTAGCAGAAATGAAGCAACAGAAGAAGGCGCATCAGCCGGGAGAACGGTGCTATTGGTGCTTTTTTCGCAGAAGCCCGGGTGGAAGATTTCAGTATTTACCCCGGAACCCGGGATCACCGAAGAGTCACCATTCTTAACCAGTCTGTTCTTCAGAAAAAAAGCTCTGTCGTCCTTGTTGAGGAAGACCACGTGTCTCGAAAAAGAGAATGCAATCTTATAGAGTGCTTTATAACCCAGACTGCCAAGTCTGGCCTTCAGTCCTTTGTCCGTAAAAAGCCAGCCGAGCCCTGTGACCGTGCAGATCGAGTTAGTACCGGCAAGCCTCGCTGCGATTGAACCGTAGACATTCAGTTTTATCGTAAAATGGAGGACGAGATCCGGTCGCTCTCTCTGATACATTCTGTGCAGTTCCATCATAAGCAGAAAGTCTTCCAGTGGATTCGAACCCTTTCGGTTGAGCCGCGCGACAGGAATTAGAGGGATCCCCTGTTCTCTCAATCTTTCGCTGAAGACGTCAAGGGGTGCTGCCGCAACCACATCCAAATTCTCTTTCTTGAGCTCCTTCATCAGGCCAAAGAGGAAGTTGTGAAGGAAGAAGGAGGTGTTTGACACGAGAAGGACTTTACGGTGGACGGCCATCCTTATTCACAATCCGTTTCTTCTCAAAGGTGTATCAGACATGCGGGACCGTGCGTGTTGGCAGAGAGGAACCTGGCTATCGATGTCCAAATTTGCGGACATGGTGCTGAAACAGAAGCCTCTTTGGCAACAATCCTGCAAACAAGGGTTTTAGAAGATAGCCATAGCAGGAAGGCGGCGCGTTAAGCGAGTTCAGGGCCCGAAGGACGAGACGCATTTCCCCGAAGCGGTACTTGAATCGTCTTCTGGAATAATCGGACCGATCCCAGTGGAGATTGTACAGGTCCTCTGGAATGTTTACTATTTTGTGGCCGCCGCCCACGAGCCTGAGCCAGAGTTCGTAATCTTCAAGTCTGATAGCATGCTCGTCATATTTTCCGGCTTCAATGATGGCTTTCTTTCGCATCATTACAGACGGATGAACCACGCATGGCCCTTTGAGCCAATCCAGTTTCTCAGGGTTCAAGGGATGTCGCAGCTCGCCCCAAAACTTCCCTTGATCGTCCACGAGTGCCGCGTAGGTGCCTACCACAGCCACTGCCGGATGCGTATCAAGGTATGCAGCCAGCTCTCCCAGCCGTTTCCGATCCGATGTATCATCAGCATCCTGTCTTGCCAGGTACCTGCCGGAAGCGGCATCGATACAGCGGTTCAGCGTATACGCCAGCCCGCGATTTGTGCTGTTCCTCAGCAGCTTGAGCCTGGGGTCTACCGCTGCAGTCTCTTTGAGCACGTCCCACGTGGCGTCTGTCGAGCCATCATCACAGATGATATACTCCCAATCCGTGAACGTCTGCTTTTGGATCGACTCCAAGGCAGAGCGAAGCGTCGGCTCGCTATTGTGCACGCCCATGATGACACTCACGTAGGCTGTTTCCGTTTCCATCACGTGATCTCTCGCGTCAATCCAGGCCTTATGTGCTCAGTGCCTGGTGATTCGACAGATGGGCTCGGCAGGTTCATGGTCTCGAAGATTTCTGAAAAACGATGTACGTACGTGTGTTGCTCTTGAGTGCGACGAAAGCCTGCCGATGCAATGACTCTTCGCTGCTCCTCGTTGGAAAGATAGAAGCGAATTTGATCAACCAGATCGGGCGTTCCGTCAAAGCATGCTACTTCCTTTCCGGGAAGGTAGTACTGCTCCAGGTTGTCCGCTTTGCCTGTGAGCAGGAAACCACCACAGCCTGGTACTTCGAAATTCCGCCCCTTGATCTGATCGCTTGCTGGGACCGAGAGCACACTGTCATTGTCGCGGATCACCATTCCCGTCGGGGATGTGACGGACAGCATCCTCTTGCCTGCCCTTTTGACGATGGATCCTCCCGGTAATACTGCAAGCGCTTGCGACAGAGCAGCCGAAAGAGAGGCCTTGGCCGTGGCAAGTGAACCCGTCGAAGGAGCTGAGGCATTAGAAAGATTGAGGTTTATGCGGCTCTGATTGAAGACGCGAATCATCTCTTCTTGCGTGATGCGTCCCGATTGCCAGCCGTTTCCCCAGACCCGCACATCGATTCCTTCACGTCTGAGTGATTCTATAACGGCTCGGCGTGTCCCGTGGGGCTGGCCGATGAAGGTGACGTCATAGAGAAGAGGCAGATCCATCTTCTGGTATCGATAGTGGTTGCAGGCCCATTGGCTTTTTATAGCGTGGGTATATCCCAGTGCTTCATATTTCGGCAGCGCGCCAGTGGCGGTCGTTATTACCCAATTAAAACAGGGGGTCCAGTGACGCGAATAAGATTCGAAACGCCAGTGATCGTCTGCAAACCAATTGAGAGTGCGCGTCTGACCGCCTTCCGAGATCCCCCTGATTGTTTTTTTTTCAAATTCTTCTGTAAACAGGATAGTGAACATCAACACAG
>DATKNH010000026.1 GCA_035541455.1 Syntrophorhabdales bacterium | reverse complement strand
CGAAATAGTTAGTGTTGATCTCAACAGGAAAGATCCGTGCGTCCTTTGTCCGGTGGCGGCCTTCGAAACTCAGGGCGCCTTTCGCCTTGAGCTCCATCCAGTGGCTTACCCACCGTTCAGGCGGAAAGTCCGGATCGATATCCATAACGGAGAGGCCGAGCAGTTCGTCACGGCTATAACCGAGGGCACGGCAGGCTTCTTGATTGACGAAACGGAAGCGCGCATTTTCTTCGATCAGGTAAGCGGCTTCCTGTACGTTGTTGAGGGCAAAACTGAGCAGCGCGATCTCGCGCTCTACCCTCTTGCGCTCGGCCCGCGTCCTCAGAACGTTGATGCCGAAGGCAAGGTCGCCCGCCAGTTCCTCCATCAGGCTGACCTCATTCGGAGTGAAGGCATCGGGCACATTCGAATAGATCATCATGCCGCCGAACGCTTTGCCGTTCTCGTTTTTGAGGGGCACGGCCATGCCGGAGCGGTAGCCGCGCAGCAAGGCGCCATCGCGCCATGGGCCCAGCGTGGGGTCTTGCGCTACATCCTGGAAATAGTATGTCTCGCCGCTTCGAATGGCAATGCCGCCGGGACCTCGCCCGCGTTCGGTCTCATCCGACCATGAAAGCTTGGCATTCGCCACGTAGTCGGCATCGAACCCGGCCCAGGCCACCGGACGTATACTCCTAGCTTCATCGTTTTCAGCATATTCCACCCATGCCATGCGGTAGCCTGCCTCATCGCAGACGATGTGACAGATGTCGCTGAGGAGGGTCTGCTCGTCCGTCGCCCGCAGTAAAGCCTGGTTGCACATGCTGACCGCGCGCAGTTCGCGATTTAAACGGCGGAGCGCCTCTTCTGCGCGCTTCCGCTCCGTGATATCGCGTACAAAAATAACTGTTTGACCGCCGGCGATAGGCTGGTATTGCGCGCTGATCTCGACGTCTAACAAGCTGCTGTCTTTGCGGCGGTGGACAGATTCAAAGCGCCGGGGGCCCTCTTCCGCGGTCTTTTTAATCTCGGCCGTGACCATCTCTGCGGTCCGCACTGCCGATATATCCGCAAGCTGCATGGTCAGGAGTTCCTGCGCGCTATAGCCGGTCATGCGGCAATACGCCTCATTGACCTCAATGATCCGGCCTTGCATGTCGATGCGAAAGAGGCCGTCCATGGCCGTCTGGAGCGTGACACGGTGGCGCTCTTCGCTTTCACGCAGGCCATCGTACACCCGGGCGTTTTCGAATGATACTGCCACCTGCGAGAGAAGCATTTCCAGGAGTTGAACTCTCTCCCGGGTGAATGCCTGAGTTGTAAGGTTGTTTTCCAGGTACAGGATTCCGATCAGTCTCCCCCGGCTCAAGAGAGCGACGCAGAGCAGCGACTTGATTCCGTTATGCCTGATGCGCGGATCATTTACAAAGTCACCCTGTTTTTCCGCATCATCCAACACAACCGTTTGTTTACTGCGGGCCACGAAACGGACTACACTACGCGCCACCAGATTGCTTTCATCCATTCCTATTGGCAGGGCTGCTGTAACCTCGTCGGCGCCTACACCTCCTTTGGCGACGATTTGCATGACGCCACCCTGTTCCAAGAGCAGAAATCCATTTTGAGCACCCGCATTCTCAACGACTATCTGCATCGCTTTGCTGAGCAGCTTATCCATCTCCATTTCGCTCGAGATTGCCCGTGTAGCCTTCATCAGGGTGGATAAGTCTAACAACTGAAGCTCGGTGCCGGTCGTCTTTTCCTCAACCTCAATAAGAGATGCATACCGTTTTTCCAAATCCTTTACTTTCCTTACGGCTCCCCAGGAGTCATAGCAACGGTAAGCCCTTGTCAAATAGAGCCGGGCAATATCATCTTTGGCCTTTCCTAACCAGAACTTGGCAGCCAGCTCATTTGCCAGAGCTTCTTCCTGGATGTACTCATTCTCTCTAGCAAACGAAATGGCCTTATCATAGTAATCCAGTGCAGCCATATCTCCGGTCAGGCGCATGCGTTCGGCCTCAACCAGATAGAACTTGTGAAGAAAGTTCATGGGGGCACAGTCCGCCAGACGTTTCAGTTTGCTCTGGTTACCGGATACTCTCTCAAGAATTTGCGTTTGCTGTGACCGGTCATCATCGGGGTAGAGCTGAATACGGGCCAGTGAATCATAGAAAACGGACATACCATCCGAGAACATCCCGAGCATACCTTCTCTGTTCTCGTGCGCCAGTTCCGCGCAATCCACTGCCTGCTGATAATCCTCGAAAAGATAGCAGAGCATCAATCTGATGACGTAGAAAGCGGCTAGCGCCGCGGTGTTATGCGTTTGCTCCAGTACAGGCAGCATCTCCTCCTGATCGAAGCAGTTGCCAACAAGAAGAAGAGGGTCACCGGATGGCTTCAGCAGGTTCACTGTAGCCTGCCAAAAAGGCCTCAGCCAACGACTCGCGGTTTCAGCTTGTATTTTCTTGAGGGATTCGCTGTAAATGGCCATCACCTGCTCAAGATTGTGGAGTTCCGCTCCGGCAAAATATGAATTGCAGCAGTAGAAGAATGCATTATAGCCGGCGTACTCCAGATCGCCGACTTCCTGTCCACTCTGATAGCCCGCCTCCAGATAAGGCAGTGTTGTCCTCAAGTGTTGGTTGAAGTGCCATACGTGACCGCCAAGTACCTCAAGCGTTTTGGACCTGAATAGCAGGTTATTCGTGGTCTCCAGGAGCGCCAAAGCGAGCTTTCCAAAACGATAGCCTTCGTCGAAATTTCCTTGAGGTACATAATGCATGGGCGCGTAGGCAACATAGAAATATGGGGATTCGATTGCGTTGCCATATTTGATGGACAAACTCACTTGCGAGAGTACAAATAGGGCCCAGAGGTTTGGCCTCCCTATATACGCCGCCGCGATCGCTTTTGACACGATGCGCGCTATAGCAAGCTTGTTGGGATCGGTCATCTTGGGCAAATTGATGAGATCCTCAATGGGAATGTCTGCATAAAGCGATTTCGTCTCTTCCAATTTCCGCGCAACGTCATCGCCAGTTGGATGACCAGGTAAGTTCATGCCGAGTTTTTCAAGAATCTCCGACGCAACATCTAAAACATCCTGGAGTTCACCCCGGGATACGTAACAATGCATTTTGCTCTCATACGCACCTACCATATCGACAACCGCGGTGGCTTTGCCCGTGATCACGGCAAACAACTGCTGTGTCCGGTCCAGATTACCGAGCAGGCTTTGGGCCTGAGAGGCACGGGTGTGCAATTCCATCGCCAGCTTGTAGTCAGTCGTCCAACTATCTTCCGTAAGCATACCGACGCCGGCTTCAAAGTACTCCGCAGCCGCCGAAAACGCACCCGATGATTTGGCTTTTGATCCCGCATCCAGATTCAGGCGCGCCAGCTCAAGTCTTTCATCTCTTGTATCGATCAGCTCGGACCCCGTATTCAGATGGTCGACTATGGTGAAAAGCTGGTGTTCCCGCTCATGCTCAGCCATATGTCCAAGCAAGAGCCTGCCGATCGTGAGATGGACCTGTTTCTTATCTGTGTCCGGAATAACAGAATATGCGGCCTGCTGGATACGATCGTGTGAAAACTTAAAATTTCCGTTCACAGGTGTTATGAGACCTTCACGAAGCGCCGGCTGCAGATTCTTCAAAGCACTATCTTCGGGCTGCTCCGCGATAATGGACAAGGTATGCAGATCGAATGTGTAGCCGATGCAGGCTGCAAGAGGCAATATATTCCGGGCTTCAGGCGGCAACTGCTCAATCCTGCCAAGCATGAGGCTAACCACGTTGTCGGCTATCTCCATTCCCTGAAGGGCAGAAGTAGCCCATTCCCAGCTTCTGCTTCTGATATCAAAAAATATGCTTTTCTTTTTAGCCAGCGCCTTGATCGTCTCAATCAGGAAGAACGGATTTCCCCCCGTCTTGGCGTAGATCAGGTGAGTAAGAGGGGCTGTTTCGAAAGGCTCCCTGAGCAGAGTGTCGGCCAAAAGCTCGTTAACGGTTTTCTCTGAAAGTTCCTCGAGCGTGAGCATGCCGATAATTGTGTTGTCTTTGCGCAATGCTTCAATACCCTTCCTCAATGGGTGAAGAGCGTCGACTTCATTGTCCCGGTAGGCACCGATTACGAGAACGCTTGAGGCGCCACCTTTCATCAGGGTCTCGAGCAAGTTCAGAGAGGCCGCATCTATCCATTGCAGGTCGTCCAGGAAAATGACCGGTGGTCGATCTTTTGTCGCAATCGCTTTCATGAACTCCAGGAATACATAGTTGAAGCGGTTCTGGGCTTCAATGCCGGCCAGTTCGGGGAAAGCCTGTTGCGGGCCGATGATCAGCTCCAGGTTGGGAATGACATCCGTCAATACTCCGCCGATACCTCCGAGGGCTTGTTGGGTGTCCTCTTTCCATCGCTTCAGCTCCGGCTCGCTTCCCATGAGAAGGATATTCACCAGCTCCGTAAGAGCCTGGATCCAGGCGAAATACGGCACATTGCGTTGCAGCTGATCGAACTTGCCCTGGATAAAATATCCCTGTTTCTCTATCACCGTCTTATGTATCTGTTGCACCAGTCTGGTCTTACCCACGCCGGCGTACCCGGTGACAAGCAGCACCTCGCGTCCACCGTTGCTCACCCGCTCGAAGGCGTGAAGCAGTTGATCCAACTCTTCTTCCCTGCCATAGAGTTTCTCCGGAAACCGTAATCGATCGGAAACATCATCCAGGCCAGGCTCGAAGTCCGGGACAACCCCTCCATCAAGCAGCCCTCGCAAACACTTCTCCAGGTCCGCCTTCAGCCCCCCTGCACTCTGGTAGCGGTCCTCGGCCATCTTGGAGAGGAGCTTCATCACAATACGGGAGACCATCTCCGGGATAGCGCTATTGATCTCGTGAGGTGGAACCGGAGTCCTGGCGATATGGCTATGCACGATGCTCAGGGCATCATCCCCGCCAAAGGGCAGTTTGCCCGTCAGCATATAATAGAGAGTTACGCCGAAAGAATAGAAGTCGGTGCGATAATCGACCGGACGGTTCATACGACCCGTCTGCTCCGGGGACATGTACTCAGGGGTTCCTTCCAGGGCCAAAGAAGCAAGCTGGCTGAGACTGCGCTCCGGTATCTCATCGGCAAAGCCGAAGCCAATAAGGTTGATCTGGTTGGTCGCAGGGTTGAAGATAACGTTGGACGGTTTGATATCCTTATGGATGATGTGCTGCGTGTGGAGCGAGCCCAGCGTGTCGACAAGGGCAATCGCCAGTTGAAGGCAGTCTTCGAATGGTAGAGGGCCTTGCTTCAGCATACGGTCCAGAGGCTGGCCGCCGATGTCTTCAAACACGATCGCAAGACCTTCGTTATCTTCTTCCAGTGTAAGCGCCTTCGCGATGCCGGCCAGGTCACGTCGAGATGTAATTTCAAATTCACGTCTGAACCGGGCGCGTTCGTCCTTGGTTGAGGAATCGGCTTTGAGAATCTTGAGGAGGACGGATTCGCCGGTTGCGAGCCGGGCCGCGCGGCAGATCACAGTGGATCCTCTTTCCGAAAGCGTCTCCGTAATGCGGTAAGATTTTATCTTTTCACTCATAGGGGTCTACCGGATAGTACGTATTGTTTACCATCTTGAAATTCAATGTAGAAACGCTTGAAAAAGAATCACATCAGCATGCCGGGATTCCTGGAATTGCGGCCCATCTCTGCAGAGAACAAGACAATAGAAACGGAGATGCCACGAGAGACCGTTACACTGACCTTCTCTCTTTCAGGAGAATCGAAAAGATTGGTCGCACTTGATCCCATAACCCTATCTCAAGTGAAATGGTCATCGGTGCTCGTGTTATTGTGCCGTGAGCCTATAGGTGATGATAACAGCAAGAATTTGTCTCGTCAACAACAAATCACAAACAAATCATGCTCGCGGAAACCGTCTCGTGCACGCTGCGACCGCACAAGATGCGGCAAACCGCTCCCACCCAGGATTGAACCCCAAGCCGGATCACCTTTCGCGAACTACCGCTAATCCTCGCCGCCGACGTCAGAAGCTTGGCAGAAACGGGTCCCAATCGTTTTGAAATCATCGGCCGCCGGAAAGACGGCAGCCTAGTCGTAGTCGTTCCGGGAAAAGGCAGATAGCTCCCATGAGCATAGGATCGTGCTGGCCGACGGAACGGTTAGACATGTTCATACAATCCGGCACCCTGTCCTGAATGATGCTGGGGATGTCGTTCAACTCGTGGGCACCACGATGGATATTACTGAGCGGAAGAGAGCGGAGGAAGCGCTTGAGGCAAAGTCCCGGGGTCTCCAAGAGGCGAATACTGCTCTCAAGGTCTTGCTCGAGCACCGGGACGAGGACAGAAGGGAGCTCGAGGAAAGAGTGGTGTCCAACGTGAAGCAACTCGTGCTCC
>DATKNH010000025.1 GCA_035541455.1 Syntrophorhabdales bacterium | reverse complement strand
TTCTTACGCTGACGCAACAGGCACCATGCCGTTAAGCAATGAGGGTCATATTAGAACCATTACTATCCTGTTGAAGTCTTTCGACAACGAAAAAGATCCGCAGTACAGGGAAAGAGTGAAGCGGACCCTGAACTCCCATTTACAAAGAGTGGAACAAAGCAGCGACAGGGACTCAGAGCTTTTCTTCGTGCGGGAGATGGCCCGTTCCGTGCTCGCACCTGATAAAAAGGCTTGCGCACTGGGCGCTGAAGCGATTTCGCTGTACCCATCTTCCGCTCATTATGCATTTGAGACCGCCCGTTGCTACGCAGCGCTGGGCGATTTTGACGAAGCACTGCGCGTTATCAGCAGGGCCGAGCCCTACTTTAAGGCCTTCAGTGCTTCCGGCAACCCGCAGGGTCTGTTCGTTTACAAAATAAAAGACCTGCATGCCGATATCGAGTACAAGAAGGGAAACACAGATAAGGCGATTGCTATCGAGAAGGGTAACCTGACCGATGGAATGGCCGGTAAATACGCGATCTACAACGCTAAGGCGCGGGAGTTGTGGTCGAAAGAGTTGCTCATTCAATACTTGTCGCAGAAGGTTCAATTTTACGAAAAGGGCGACAAGAAGCAATGAGGCAAGGCCGGAGAGCGTGTCGCAAGAATGCTTAGAACAAACCCGCAGTAAGTTTGGCCATAATATTGCAAAGTGCGTCTGGAGACCGACATGCAGGACGCACTACTTTCAGCAGAATTTTCGATTTGCCAGATTAACAAACTCTCCAAAAGTGCGATAAAAAGAGTAATCGTGAATGCAGACTATTCTTATGGTGAGCATTACATTCAGACCTTGAGGGTATCATGCTGAATCAGGCCCTGGAGAAATTGCGAGTAAGACCGGCAACAGAACTGCTGGGTGTTGATATCGGAACCACCTCCATTAAAGTGTGCTTGCTCAGAAAGAGCAGGGACGGCTTTTCTTTGCAGAAGTTTGCAAAGAGATCCTACGAAAAGGATCTGTTGCACGATGGCACCATCGCGGACAGTGCCTTTGTCGCGAGCGAGCTGAAGTCTCTGCTGCTGGACCAGGGCATTAAGGTCAAGGCAGCGGCCACTGCGCTTTCAAGCTATACCGTTATCACGAAAAGGGTGACAATGCCTCTGCTGGACGAGGAGACGCTGAACAAGAGCATCGGTCTTGAGGTGGAGGGCGTAATACCTTACCCGTTGCGTGATATCTACTACAACTACAACGTCATGGGCGCGGGAGAAGATAAGGAGGCCCTGATGAGCCTTCTCATCGTCGCAGCAAAAAAAGAGATCGTCGATGCATACATAGACGTCTTTCGCCGCGCAGGTTTGAACCTGCTCATCCTCGATGTTGATATATTTGCCATGACAAACCTTATAGGGCATGTGTACGGTCCACAGAACTTTACTGTATTGGCTGCAGACATCGGTGCGTCTGTCACTAACCTGGCTATTCTCAAGAATGAGAGCATCGAATTCACCCGTGAGATTCTTATCGGTGGCAAATATCTTACCAGCGAGATCGCCAAGAAATATAATATGAGCCAGCAGGAGGCAGAAGAGAAGAAAGTAAGTCAAGACGCCGATATCAGCGATCTGGTTGATGAGTTTGTAGGGAACGTCTCGTCCGAAATGAACAAGACTGTAAACTTCTATATGGCAACAAAGCCAAGGGAGACAGTGGGAAGGATCTATCTCTCGGGAGGTTCCTCGCGGATACCCGGCTTAAAGGAACGCATCGAAGGCGAAACAGGGGTCGAAGTGGTCTTGCTTGATGCTTCACTCTGGCTGAAACAGAATGGAAAAAGCCCTCAGCTCGGTCAGGATGATCAAGCTTTCGCGCCTGTTGCGCTCTATCTTTCTTCAAGAGTGAGTGACCTAGAGTCATGATACGCATTAATCTTCTTCCCAAGAAAGTTCGCAAAGAAGCGCTGAAGTCTGACCTCATTCTTTTTGTTCTGCTGCTGGTCGTGGCTCTTGTGCTCGGCGCAAGCATATACGCGAAGAATCAAACTGAAATTGGTCACCTTAAGACTGATGTAGCGCGCACAAAGCAATCCATAACATCCATGGAAAAGTTCTATAGGGATTACCTGGCGCTGGAAAAACAAAAGAAGGAAGTCAGCGCCAGGATAGCCCTCATCGAAAAAATAAAAGAGGGTAGGGCGCTCACCGCCCGCATCCTATACGATCTGCCCTCCATAGTGAAGGAGAGCATCTGGCTGAAGCGCTTGAAGAAAGAGGAGGAACGATTCGACCTTGAAGGGCGGGCCCTCGAAAACGAGTCTATTGCCGAGTTCGTCGAGAGGTTAGCCAAGATACCTTATGCAAAAGAAGTGGAGCTCAGGATGGTTGAAGATGTGACTGAAGAAGGCGTGCTGGTCAAAAAATTTCTGGTGCAGGGGAGCCTGGGCTTATGAAACTCCGCCTCGACACCAACGCCCTGACGAAGACACCGCGAATGTACCGCATTCTCCTGATGTTGGCGCTTACCGCCGCCGCTTTTGCCGGAGTCTACTTCGTATTGCTCGTTCCGCAGTTTGACCAGAAGAGATACCTTGAGAGCGAGTACCGCAACACCAAGCAGGAACTCGATCGATTGACAGCAATCAAAGCAAATTTCGAGAAAAGCCAGAAGGAGTACGCCCAGCTTAAAGAAACGCTTGAAAGAGTACTCGTCCAGATGCCTGAGGAAAAGGACGTGCCGAACCTGCTCAGACAGGTGTCCTTTGTTGGCCAGGAATCGAAGCTGAGGGTCAAATTTTTTGAGCCCAAGCCACTCCAGGCAAAAGAATTCTATATGGAATTGCCCATAGAGTTGCGCTATTCAGGCGGCTATCACAACGCAGGGTTCTTCTTTGATGGCGTGAGAAAGCTGGACAGAATAATCCATGTGGCCAATTTTACTCTCGAGTCGAAGATGATCGCATCTAAGCCGGCCATGGAGGGCACTTGTTTGGCAAAAACCTACGTGTACAACAAACAGATGGCTCAAGAACAGACTAAAGAGAAACCTAAAGACGTGAAGGACGACAAGAATGCGCCGGCACCTAAGAAATAGATTACTTGTCATTTTCCTCCTTGTTTGCATGGGGCCCTTCTCAGCCTTTGCCCAGGCGGCAAAGCCTGAAGGAAAGGCAGAGCAAAAGAAGGCTGCTCTGGTTGACCCTGATTTTTCTTATACGTCGAAGGATCGAAGGGACCCGTTTGAACCTGTCTTCCTGACAAAGGTGAAACAGCGGCAGGCCAGCGGTGCGCTGAAGGAAGGATACGAAATGGAGGAGCTGAAACTCGTCGGTATGCTTAATAGCGGCGGCGCGAGGTTCGCCATGATGGAAGATACGCAGGGCAAGGGTCTGCTTTTTAAGCAGGGAGACTTTATTAACAAGACCACGTGGATCATGGAAATAGACGAGGAAAAGGTGACTATGGCCTACAGGATAAAGGGGGACATACGGAAGTTCGCCATAGATATTCCCAGGAAATAGAGAGGGTAAACTATGTATAAGAGATGCGCGTTGAATATCTTGGTTGTGATTATGGTACCTCTGCTCGCGTTCGGGCAGGTGCTTAAGCCCCCGGCGTCTAAAGTATCTTTCGATTTCATGGATGCCGATGTGAGAAACGTGCTGAGGGTGCTTTCCGACGTATCCAAAAAGAACATAGTGATCTCTGAAGACGTGAAGGGAAAGGTCACCGTCAAGCTGGATAACGTCACGTATGACGAGGCACTCGACGTGATCCTCCAGGGCAACGACCTCGCAAGGATCGACGAAGGCAGTGTGATCAGAATAGTGACCGCCAAGAGGTTTTACGACGAGCGCGACCGCTTCAGGAAAGACCGGGCAGAGATCTTAAAGGAAAAAGACGCCAAACTGAAGTTGGAAGAGGAATTCATGACGGAAACGCTCTTCCTCAACTACATGGATGCCGCAGAAGTCGGTATGATGCTGAGGGGGACGGCGGTGGGGATGCCTGGGGGGGCGGCAGGCATGAATACCCGGGGACTCCTGACGCCCAATGGAGCCGCCAGCGTTGTAAAATGGACAAATGCCGTTATCATTAAGGACACCAAGGACAACGTCCAGGACCTGATAAAAAGAATCAAAGAACTGGACATACCACCTGTGCAGGTGCAGATAGAAGCCAGAATCGTGCAGGCTACCACCAACTTCTCGCGAGATCTAGGGATTCAATGGGGTGCGCAGTACCGCACGCGAGTGGGCGGCACAAACACGGCACTGAGCGGGTTGAAGCAGGTCACGGGCGACTCCTCGACCACCGTCTACACGTCTCCGACGAATAATCTGGGAATCCGGGATTCGACCGTTGCGTTCCCCTACAACCTGAATCTGCCCGCCAGCCCCGCAGTTGGTACCGCCGGGGGACTGGGCATCTTTATCGGCGGACTGGCGGATTCGCTCCTGCTTGATGTGCAGCTTTCTGCTCTTGAGGCGCAGGGGAAAGGGAAAATCGTCTCGAATCCGAAAGTGATCACGTCCCACAACCAGACGGCGAAGATCGCTCAGGGCACCCAGATCCCTTATCAGACGGTCTCGCAGAACTACACCCAGATAGAGTTTAAGGATGCAGTGTTGAGCCTGGAGGTTACCCCCCTCGTGGCAAAAGACGGTAATATCCGCCTGAGGATCAAAGCAACAAAAGACAGGCCCACGCAAATACCCGGGGCTCCCGTGCCCGGCATAGACAAGAAAGAGGCGACTTCCGAGGTTCTCGTGAAAGACGGCGATACCGTGGTCTTGGGAGGTATCTACGAGTCGGAAAATGACACGGGTGAGACCGGTTTACCAGGACTGAAAAACATCCCGCTTCTCGGCTGGCTGTTCAGGTCCAACTCAGTGACGAATACCAAAGCGGAGCTTCTGATCTTCGTGACTCCAACGATAATAAAGAATCCATACAAAGCAGAGGGATAAATGAGACGGACATACCTGTTCATAGCGATCTGTTTTTTACTCCTTCACGGCATTGCCTCGGCAGCCGGGGAGGGCTACCTTCAAGGTGAGATCGTTTCTTCCTTCTCCGAAAGACTCGGTCTCTCGTTGGGGGACAAGGTAATCATAAGCCTGGGCGGCAACCAGGGAGTCGCCAAAGGAGATATTGCAAAGATTGCGAAACCTCATGCTGAGGACCCCTTGACCAACTACGCGGGGCAGTGCGCCGTCGTGGAGACTAGCGAGGTTTCCGCGGTCTGCGAAATCATCCGGAGCAGGATAGAGATGCACCGGGGCGATCTGGTATTCCTCAAACAGGTAGTGCCGTCGGGGGACCGTGCATTCTTCCCTCTGGCGCTCAAAACGTTGTACAGCGTGGTGAATCCATACCATGCGAGCAAAGATCTCTCGGTTTGCGTATATGGCATCTTCGATGAAAAAAACCAGGTAACAGCTCTATCTGACAAGATCAGGCAGGAAATAGTCGGGGTAATGCGGCAGAAGAGCAGAATCAAGCTGGTAGATGGGGCGGCGTCCATGATAGAGGCTTTCTATCCCACCGAAGACATGCGGTGGGCAGGAGAACTCAAGCAATTCATGAAGAGAGCCCGTATAGATACGCTGATAACAGGCATGTACCGGATATCCGGGGATCAGTTGTCCATCTTAGTTTATAAGATCGACGCAAGCGGGGATGATAGAAAAATAGATTTTCCGATAGTTAACCAGGAGTTGTACAGCCAGCTCGCCTCCCAAGTGCTTGTGCCGTATCAGCCACTGGCAAAAAGGGAGCAGGTGTTCTGCTATTTTGTGCTCAAGCCTTCTTACTACACTCCCCTTAAAGACGAAAAGGCGGCAATCATAAGATTCGAAGCTGGTGGAAACCCTTTTACCGAATTCAGTATGAAGAGAGACGATTTCAATATCATAAGCCCTGTGGACATTGTCGTCAATGTTGATGGCGAAACGTTCAATCTTTCTCCGCGGAAACCACAGCAACTTGTGACCCTCACCAAAGGGAGCCACCGAATCACCGCCTCCTTCAGGCGAGGGTACTATTTCAACGAAAATCTGCTCTATACCTCAAAGACTCTTATTACCCGGGAGGCTATCCTAGACATCAGTAAGAGCACCAGCATACTGGTAGATCTGTCGCTCAATCCTTTGCCGGATAAACAGCCTATCACTGTCCAGGTATTCGACAGGGTGGGCAAGGAACGGCAGCTTCTACGTCCTATCCAGAGGCTTGCAGACGATACGCTGGTGGAAACGTTCAAAGACTAATGGTAGGATACTAACGCCAAGCCGTTGTCCCACGACTACTATGCGTGGCAATACCTGTACAGGGGCCGGGTTACATGCAGCAGCGCCTCATCAGGCTCTCCAAGTTCCTGGCGGACTCAGGAGTGGCGTCCAGGAGGAAGGCCGATTCCATCGTAGCTGATGGTAGGGTTACAGTAAATAATATTACTATATTAACACCATTTACTAAGGTAAATCCACATAAAGATATTGTAACTGTTGACAACAAAACAATACCCGCGCCTCCCCAACATAAATACATTGCTCTTTACAAGCCGCAGGGCTATTTATCTGACCTTGCGGACCCCAGAAACCGACGGCTTGCAAGGGATCTCCTCGCAGATCAGGAACGCCTGTTTCCGGTGGGTAGACTCGATTTCCACTCTGAGGGCCTTATGTTGTTCACAAATGACGGTGAATTCGCTAACCTCGTGATGCATCCACGACACCAGGTGGAGAAGGAATATGTTGTCAAGCTCAAAGGCACGCCTCTACCTGAGGACATCGGGAGGGCTCTGCATGGCGTTCTCGTGGATGGCGTTCGCTACGCTTTCGATGATATGCGGCTGATCAGGTCCGAGCAGCAAAGCTCCTGGTTTCGCATAATCGTGCACGAGGGCAAAAATCGCATGGTCAGAAAAATTGCTGACGTTCTTGGCCATCCGGTGATCAGATTACGGCGGGTCAGAATCGGCCCGGTGCATCTCGGCCGCATGCGTCCCGGTGCGCACCGGCCTCTGACCCAACGTGAAGTGGCATATTTCAGGAGTCACCCGCAAACTGCGCAAAACCTGCGGAGTACGCGCTCTTGATGCTGTGGATTAAGGTTTTTTAATATTTTGGTTGACAGGGTAGTCCGGCTTCCGCTAACATATATCCTTCCCATGGACAAACAGAGTTATTTGAAGTGGGCCGATGTTCTGAAGACCCTCGGGCACCCTGTGCGTATTCGCATACTCGAGAGTCTTCTCGATGCCGAGAAGTGTGTGAGTGCGATCTGGGGCAACCTCAATCTTCCACAATCCACCGTTTCACAGCATCTTTCAGTCCTCCGAAGCAAGGGCATCGTTGACCATGAGCGAAATGGGGCCAACGTAAAGTACTTCCTGAAGGACCGCCGCATCGCCGAAATCCTGAAAGTAATGAAGAGTCGTTAGTTAACATAATATCTCTTATCAGAACCACCACAAATCCAAGTACACCAGAAACCCGTCAAGCGCCCCGCCCCCGACACTCATACCTGGTGCGGGGAACCCCTGACAAATAATCGCGGTTGCTGCCAGTAGGCACTGCTCACACCGCCCATTCCCCTTGCACCCGGCACAACTCCACGGTTTCGGTTTCAGTGCAAGCTTCTGCAGGGCTCATGCCTTATTGTGACCGACGTGTTGTTATTCCTTGCCCCATAAGTCTTCGTTTCAGGCGAAATCTATAGGCACTATTATAGTTCGTAACTGAACATGACCTGCCGTAATATACCGTTATGACAGGTGTACTCTTGCTGAATGAGATATAGAACCGTCACTAACTACACGATACCATACCATCTCAGTAACCCTCCGTTTAATCCCTAGCCCAGCAAAGAATTTCGTTTACAAAAGTACCCAACGGTGGGTACAATATGCAAGCGGTTAGGTTCTACATGGTTGATAGACAAAAACAGAGTGATATAACGAAGTTATATAAAACATTTGAGTCCCAGCTAGAGAGTCTTGCCGAAAAGCTGCTCAGTACCAAGATAAATGATGACGATAATGTTTTGGCTGGTGTCCAGCTTTCAATAGAACGTGTATTCATCAAGGCTGCCCTGAAAACGGCCAATAGCAACGTCTCGAAGGCGGCAAAACTGCTCGGCATGAGCAGAAATACCCTCATCAGAAAGCTGAAAGACGCGCGTTAGCAGGGAGGGGGTGGTTAACTGTCTCCGGCCTTTGGCTCTGTGCTTTTCCTCTCCTCAGACGTAGCTTGCAATCAGATCGCCCACTTCTCTTGTCCCCATACCCATTTTCCCAGCCTCAAGAGATTTGATGTCGCTCTTCAGGGCCCTCACTACGGCCTCTTCTATCGCAAGTGATGCCTTCTCTTCGCCCAGGATTTGAATCATCATGGCCCCTGACAGGATAGCAGCGAGCGGGTTTATCTGATTCTTACCCGTGTACTTTGGTGCCGACCCGCCTATAGGCTCAAACATTGAAACAGAGTACGGATTGATATTGCCGCCGCACGCGATGCCCATACCTCCCTGAATCATGGCCCCGAGATCAGTGATGATGTCGCCGAAGAGGTTATCTGTGACCATCACGTCGAACCATTCAGGATTCTTTACCATCCACATGCAGGCTGCATCTACGTGACTGTAATCAGTCGTTATATCCGGGTACTCCTTCGCAATCTCATAAAAAGCACGCTCCCAAAGGTCCGAAGCATACGTCAGAACGTTGGTCTTCGCAACGAGAGTAAGCTTTTTGTTCTTGTTCCGTTTCCGTGTAAAATCATACGCAAACCTGAGGCAGCGCTCCACACCCTTGCGGGTATTCACTGATTCCTGGACGGCTATTTCGTCAGCGGTGCCCTTCTTGAAAAAGCCTCCCGCTCCGGTGTACAGCCCTTCTGTATTTTCGCGCACGATGACAAAGTCTATGTCCTTTGGCCCCTTATTTTTGAGTGGCGTATCAACCCCGGGATAAAGCTTTACGGGCCGGAGGTTGATATAGAGCTCCAGTTCAAAGCGCGCACGGAGTAATATCTGTTTCTCCAGGATACCGGGTTTCACATCCGGATGTCCTATGGCGCCAAGATATAGAGCGTCCTGAGCCTTGAACTCAGCAATGACGCTGTCCGGCAAGAGTTCACCGGTCTTCAAATAACGTTCTCCGCCCACATCATAGTCAGTGTAGTGGAGAGAGAAGCCAAATTTCTTCGCTGTTGCGTCCAGTACTTTTCTGCCCTCTGCGACTACTTCAGGGCCGGTCCCGTCTCCCGGTATAACACCTATCTTATACGATTTACCCATACTACATTCCTCCACTTTGTTATATATCTGCTCCTGTGCTGATCACTTTCAGCGCCTTTGCCCCTATGTCCCTGCGGTACTGCATGCCATCAAAGGATATGCAGGAGACCGCGTCATAGACTTTCCGTATAGCATCCTTGTGGGTCTCACCCATCGCGGTCACGCCGAGAACTCTCCCTCCCGACGTATAGTACTCGTTGCCCACCTTTTTCGTGCCCGCATGGAACACGAACACATCATTGCTCCGCTTCATCTCCTCCAGCCCGCGAATGAGCTTCCCCTTTTCAGGCTTTTCAGGGTAACCGCCAGAGGCAAGCACCACGCATATAGAGACTCCGCGCTTCCATGTAATCTCCCCTACCCCGCTGAGCCTGCCTTCGGCGCAGGCCAGGAGGATGGGCAGCAGGTCGCTTTCCATCTTGAATAAGATGGGCTGCGTCTCAGGATCTCCGAAGCGGGCATTGAACTCAAGCACGAAGGGCTTCCCATGCGCAATCATAATGCCGCCATAAAGCACTCCCTTGTAGCCAATGCCTTCGCTGCGCAAGGCAGTGACCGTGCGCGTCATGATACTGTTATTGATCTCTTCTTCCATCGGCTTGTCAAGGAAGGTAAGCGGCGTATAGGCGCCCATGCCTCCTGTGTTTGGGCCGCGGTCATTATCCAGCAGAGCCTTGTGGTCCTGCGACGGTAACATGGGAAGCATTGATTGCCCGTCTGTGAAAGCAAGGCACGATGCTTCGATGCCTTCGAGAAACTCTTCTACAATAATACGTCTGCCTGCTTCTCCGAAAAGCGAGTCAACAAGTGTTTCCCGCAATGCTTTCTCTCCCTCGTCCCTCCCCTTGATGACGTAGGCCCCTTTGCCCGCAGCGAGCCCGTCTGCCTTCACTACGTAGGGAGGCTGCAGGGCACGGACGTAGCGCTCAGCATCCTCATAGGCCTCAAATATCTTGAATGATGCTGTGGGGATGCTGTGCCGCTCCATCAGCTGTTTCGCAAAAATCTTGCTCGTCTCCATACGCGCGCCTGCTGCGCGAGGCCCGAAAATCAAGATTCCTTCGCGCTCAAATGCATCTACAATTCCGGCTGCCAGGGGATTTTCAGGACCCACAACAACGAATTCGATACCCTCCCTCTTTACAAAGGAAATCAGCCCATCGATATCTCCGGCGTCAAGCCCGACACACGCAGCGGCATCGCTTATACCACCGTTACCGGGCGCGCAAAAGAGCGCCTCGACCATGGGCGATTGCGAAAGTTTCCAGACGAGTGCGTGTTCTCTGCCACCGCCTCCGACAACGAGTACTTTCATGCGAACCTTCCTCAGAGTGTGGCTTGCGAGAGATAGGTGTAAATAGCCTTATCGTACTCCGAGGTGGTCTGATACACCTTCTTTGCAAGATAGAAACGGAATTGTTCCGAAGTCTCGCCCTTGTGCGTCTTCATTTCTTCGATAAGCTTACCGTAGTCCGCGGGATCGATTACTACGGTTACGTACTTGAAGTTCTTGGCTGCAGCCCGTATCATCGACGGGCCACCGATGTCGATGTTCTCTATGGCTTCTTCGAACGTGCAGCCTTTGCTGATAACTTCCCTGAAGGGGTAAAGGTTAACCACGATGAGATCGATCCGTTTAATGCCATGTTTTTTCATTGCTTCGGCATGATCCGCCTTGTCGCGTATACCAAGAATGCCACCCGCCACCTTTGGATGAAGCGTTTTAACTCTTCCGTCCATGATCTCCGGGAAACCTGTGTACGTGCTGATATCGATGGGACCGGCACCCTGCTCATCGAGATATTTCTTTGTCCCGCCTGTCGACATGATTTCGACATTGTAGCTTTTCAAAAATTGGCCCAATTCTCCCAGGCCTGACTTGTCAGACACACTGATGACCGCCCGTTCTATCTTCATGCATCTCTCCTTTCAGATACAGGGTAATTTTTGCCTTGAAGGAACACTTTTTGCGAGCCAAATCATAATGTTAGAGCCTCGCGTTGTCAACAGATTTCTACCGGGACGCCGACTACGCAGCAATGCAAGGCCGAAGCCTTCAGTTCTCGTTCAGCACATAGAAGAGCGAGTTCCCTTGATGAACCGTGCGCAGTACCTTTTGCGCTTCCAACCTCTGGAGACGTTTTCTTGCTTCCTCCGTTGGTACGCCTGTTGCCCTCGCCACGTCGTCTAACGTCATGGCTCGCCGCGCTAAGGTCGCAAGTAAGCCCGCGACCCAGTCATCAATTCCCAGCCCTTCTGATCTCTTATCAAAGCCGCAAATAACCTCGCAAGGACCGCCGAGTGTCTCGCTGATCGTAACGAGCTCTGATACATCGAGGGCCTTCGCTTGCTGCTCGGGTGCCGGGCGCATAATGGTGTTGAGTTGTACCTTCTCGAGCGGAATGCTTCCGATAACTTCGCGGATGTGCTGAAGCTCATCCGCTGTATTGTTTATCCCTTTTGCAAACATGATCTCGAGCCAGATCTTCCCCTTGTAGATCTTTCGAAAAGTATGCAGCCCCGTCACTATACTCTCGATAGAGATGGAAGGATCTGGTCTATTGATCCTGCGGAATGTTTCTTCCCGCGCTGCATCGAGTGAGGGAAGTACGATATCGGCTGCAAGCAGATCATTGCACACATCCTCCCTGGACAGCAACGAGCTGTTGGTAATGACCGCCAGCGCTGTGTCCGTTCTCTTCTTCACTTCTCTCAGCATCCACCCAAGATCTTGATTGAGTGTCGGTTCTCCCGAACCGGAAAAAGTAATAACGTCCACTTGAGTAGCGTCATGGAGGTGCTCTATCACTTCTCTGAGTATATCTTCCGGGTCAAAAAAGCTTTTCCGCTCTGTTTCTGTGCGGTCTGTCTTCCCGACCTGGCAGTAGATACAGTCGAAATTGCAATATTTCCTGGGAATCGGGTCCACGCCGAGGGAGAAGCCGAGGCGCCGCGACGGGACCGGTCCAAACACTTGTCGGCTCATCGCGATAGTCTATCCCATTTCATGTGGAGCAGCAACCGCTGATTCTATTGACTTTTAGGCGCCGATATATTAAATCTAAGAGCGTGGGCGGTTAGCTCAGCTGGTTAGAGCGCTGGTCTCACATACCAGAGGTCGCAGGTTCGACTCCTGTACTGCCCACCATCTCATCAGCAGGATGTGCTGCTAATACCGCGGGCTTGCCCGCGGAAATCTATATTCGGGGGATTCCATGTCCGGCCATAGCAAATGGAGCACCATTAAGCATAAGAAAGGTGCCGCCGACGCCCGGCGGGGCAAGATATTTACCAAGTTGATAAAGGAGATCACCACTGCTGCACGTATAGGTGGTGGCGACCTTGAGGCCAACCCGAGGCTCAGAACCGCTGTCCTGAAGGCCAAGGCAGAGAATATGACCAAGGACAACATAGAAAAAGCCATCAAGAGAGGCGCCTCGCCTGCCGAGGCCGGCGAGTCCTATGAGGAATATATTTACGAAGGGTATGGCCCGGGAGGCACAGCAGTGCTCGTCGAAGCCTTGACCGACAACAAGAAGAGGACTTCAGCAGAGGTCAGGCACCTTTTCTCCAAGTACGGCGGTAACCTTGCGGAGGCGGGAAGCGTCTCGTGGATTTTTTCCAAAAAGGGCTATATTTCCTTTGACAAGAAGAATGTTGATGAAGATAGCATTATGGAGCTTGCGCTCGAAACAGGCGCAGAGGATGTGAAAGAGGATGACGGCACCCTAGAGGTGATCACAGACCTTGCCGGCTTCGACAAGCTGAAGAAAGCTTTCGAAGAGAAGCACATGAAATACGAGGTGGCAGAACTGAGCATGATACCGCAGACATCAGTAAAGCTGGAAGGAAAGCATGCTGAGACTATGGTAAAGCTTATGGAGGCTCTGGAAGACTCAGATGATGTTCAGGCTGTCCATGCCAACTTCGATATTTCCGCGGAAGAAATGGAGCGCCTCAGCCAATAAGTAAATCCGAAATTTCAATATCCAAATTCCAAACAATTACCAATGTGCAAATGTTCCAAACATAGTGCCGCTGGTATGCCGCGGACTCTTTTTCACGTTTATAAGTTTGAATATTCGAAATTGTTTGGAATTTGGATATTGGAATTTGGAATTTAAACCGTCACTCTTTTTTCTTAGCTCCTCCGAACAACTCCATATTCTGCCCCTTCACGCCTGTTTGGAAACCGAGGTGGAGATAGGCCTTCTCCGATGCTTTTCTGCCCTGGGAGGTCCGAGTCACGAAACCGCACTTGAGGAGATAGGGTTCGACTACTTCGATAAGCACATCCGATTCCAGTTGAAGCGTCGCAGCGATCGCTTCGATGCCGACAGGACCACCCTTGTAATTGACGATAATCGTGGTCAGGAGTTTCCGGTCCACGTCACCCAATCCGTGGCCGTCGATGCCTTCGAGAGAGAGGGCTTCTGTAGCGACCGATGGTGTAATCGAGCCTTGTGCCCTCACCTGCGCGTAGTCGCGAACCCTCTTAAGCAGCCTGTTCGCGACCCTCGGCGTGCCTCTCGCCCTGCGGCCTATTTCGTACGCGCCCTCTTCGTCTATGGATACCTGAAGGATAGACGCGGAGCGTTTTATGATGCGGACAAGTTCTTTCTCTTCGTAAAAATCGAGGTCTCTCACAATGCCAAAACGTTCACGTAAAGGTGAAGAGAGAAGCCCTGAACGCGTGGTCGCCCCGATGAGCGTGAAGCGCTCCAGCCGGAACCTGTGCGTCCGCGCGTGCACCCCTTTGTCAAATATGAAGTCAACCGCGAAATCCTCCATCGCAGGATAGAGAAACTCCTCAACAACCTTTGGCAGGCGGTGTATCTCATCAATAAAAAAGACATCGCCCCGTTCCAGGTTTGTGAGGACCCCCATAAGGTCGCCCCCTTTCTCGAGAGCAGGACCTGAGGATGTGACGATTCTTGTGTGCATCTCCTTTGCGATGATATGAGCGAGCGTGGTCTTTCCCAGTCCGGGAGGGCCATTGAAAAGGATATGCTCCAGCGGCTCGTTTCTCTGCAGTGCAGCCTCTATTGCTATCTGTAACGTTTCAACGACTTTCTCCTGACCGATGTATTCCGACAGAATGGAAGGCCGTAACGTGCTGTTGATCTCTTCGTCCGCACCCCTGTCAGGCTTCAACAGATCCGGAAAATTGTCGCTTTCCTCGTAGATCACGATCTCTGTCCCCGATAGACTTCCTCAAAAAGCTCTTCCGACGAGCTGATCGAAGGATTCCTCTTGAGCGCCTCCTCGATCATCTTCCTCGCTTCATACGCCTTGTGGCCGAGCTGCGTGACCATCACGTCTTCCACTTCCTTCCTGAAGTCTTCCGGTGCAGCTGCAGGCAGCTCCACATCCGGCATCAGCGCGTACTTTGCAACCTTACCTTTGAGTGTCGCTACTATTTTTTCCGCCTTGCGCTCCCCTATTCCTTTCAGCTGGCGGAGCGCTTTCGTGTCTTTTTCCTCTATGAACCTGGCTATCTCCCGCACCGGGCGGCCAAGTGCCCTGACCGCAGCCAGCGGACCTATGTCTTCTACAGATATGAAAAGTTCGAAAAACTCCTTATCAAGGCCCGACCGGAATCCTATAAGGACTGGTTTTGGCTGTCGCTCCGTCTGATGGAACGAGACGTGGAGCCCTAATGCGCCGTCGATCACTGCAGTTCGTTTAATCTCACTCATAACGTAGGCAGGGATAAGCAGCTCATAGCCGATGCCGCCGACCAGCAGGGTGATCCTGTCGGCATTTATATTCTTGAGACGGCCCTCGAGGTATGAAATCATGCGAATTCAGCGTAACCCTTTCTGTAGTAAGCTGTCAACGCCACGGCAATGGCGTCAGCCGCGTGAAGAGAGGTGAGATCGCGTATGCCGAGAATTCGCTGGGTAGCCGTTTTGATCTGCTCCTTCGTAGCGCTACCGCTGCCTACCAGCGCATTCTTCACCTCTCTCGGCGTAATCTCGAGAATTGGAAGGCCACGCTGATGTGCGCTTAAGTAGATTATCCCGAGAACTTCACCAAGCAAAATGCCGGCTTTCGGGTATCTAACAAGGGAAAAAACGTTTTCAATAGCCACGAGCTGGGGTTGCAGTTTGACCAGCAAGCTGTTGATGTCTTCAAACACCTGCCCCAATCTCTTGGCAAGAGGGTCGCGAGGGAGGGTTTCTATGCGGCCTGCGGCGCGCAGGCTCGCAGATTTTTCACCACAAAAAATTGCCCCGAAACCTGTACTCGCCAGCCCGGGGTCTAAACCAAGAATGATCATATCAGGCAGAACACGACCTGTCAGCCGTTGGTCACGTGCCATCAGCCGGTTTGTTACGGCAGGGTAATTCTCTTCACCTCTCCGCTCGTACCCTCAAACTTGGTGTCTTTGCCATCGAAAAAGAGCTTGACGCCGCCAGCGTTCCCGACGAGCAGGTCAAATTTCTCTTTTGCTGTAAACATCACAACCTCTTCCGGGTTGAGCATTACTTCCTTCTTCTCCGCCCCGTCGATCACGATCCTCACCCATGTCCTCTCGTGGCAGGCGATCATCAATTTCTTCATCTCGTTTGAGGGCCAGCTTGACTGGGACTCCGGCGCATTGCGTGCGACGGTTTCGTACTGCGGCGGCATGGGGACTTCCCGCTGTCCGTGAAGAAAGAGGAGAAGCGTCAGGATAGCGACCACAGCCACCGAGCCTCCGAGGATCGCTCTCCTGAGCTGAGGCCTTTCTTTTCTGTCTTTCACCTTTGGCGAGGGCTGATCGTCGATTCGAGTTAAAGCGCGGACACCCGAAGGTTCCTCTTCTGCAGAAAGGATCGGGGCCACCCGCTCATACACTTTGAGGTACTTCGCGTACTGTACGACATAGCCTCTTACATAGACAAGGTGAGGTAGAGCAGTCCACTGGCCCGACTCAATCGCATCTATAACCGATTTTCGCACGAAGAGAGCGGTCGAAACGTCCTCCAGGGAAAGCCCTCTTCCTTCCCGCGTGCTCTTGAGGATGTGTCCGATTTCAGCAAGATCAATGGGCATGACCACCTTCTATGCTTCCGGTGAATATTCCATCAAATACATATGATAGAACATCCTCGACATTTTTTGCCAGTATTATTTTTACCTGCGCCAGTTGGTCTTCATGGATATCGGAAAGATCATCCCTGTTTTTCCACGGAATAACGATTTCCTTGCTGCCGTGACGCAGCGCAGCAAGTACCTTCTCTTTTATGCCGCCTACTGGTAGAAGTTCTCCGGACAACGTTAATTCTCCGGTCATGGCAACCGTCTGCCTCGCAGGAGCATTTTTCATCATCGAGACAAGCGCAACCAGGATAGTGATGCCTGCCGAAGGCCCGTCTTTGGGAATGCTGCCCTGCGGAACGTGGATATGGATATCCCTTTCGTCGTAAAAACAGGGGTCCAGACCCAACCGTTCAACATTGGACCGTACATAGGTAAGCGCGGCCTGCGCGGACTCCTTCATAACGTCACCCAGGGAGCCGGTCAGCAGCAGCCCTGAACGGCCCTTCATCCCCCTGGCTTCTATGAATATAATATCCCCTCCCGCTTCAGTCCATGCCAATCCGCAGGCGACTCCCGGTTTGTCCCTGGCGTCAATATCCGCCCCACGATACGTAGGCTTGCCGAGCAGAAGACGAACCGCGGCGCCATCAATCAACCTCGGGCATTCCCCCTTTTGTGCCAGCGATCTGGCGCATTTCCTGAAGACTGAGCCTATCTCCCGTTCAAGGTTGCGGACACCCGCTTCCCGGGTGTAGTCCCGGACAATGGTTCGCACCGCTCCTTCGTCGAACGTGATGTCTTCCCCGATGAGCCCGTTTTCTTTTTGCTGTTTGACTACAAGGTGCTCAAGGGCAATCCTGACCTTTTCTTCCTCAGTATACCCGGAGACTTGCACAACCTCCATTCTGTCTCGCAGCGGTGCAGGTATGGAGTGAACCACATTGGCAGTCGTTATGAACATGACGCTGGACAGGTCAAAAGGAACGTCTAGGTAGTGATCCTTGAAAGAATGGTTCTGCTCGGGATCGAGAACCTCAAGAAGTGCTGACGCCGGATCACCCCGGAAATCGTTTCCAAGCTTATCCACCTCATCGAGCATGAGCACCGGGTTGTTCGTCTCTGACCTGCGCAATTCCTGGATGATCCTTCCCGGCATCGCTCCCACATACGTCCTTCGATGCCCCCTTATCTCGGCTTCATCCTTGATGCCCCCAAGGGACATGCGGACGAACTTCCTGCCGGTCGCTCTGGCGATCGACATGCCGAGAGAGGTCTTGCCAACCCCAGGAGGGCCCGCAAAGCAAAGAATCGGCCCCTTCATGCTCTCGTTAAGTTTTCTCACCGCGAGAAATTCGAGAACCCGCTCCTTGACTTTCTCCAGGCCGTAGTGATCCTCATCCAGGATTGCCTGAGCCCTGTCGATATTCAGGCTATCCTCTGTCCGTTTCGTCCAGGGCATGCTCGCCAGGTAATCCAGATACGTTCTCGATACTGTATATTCGGCAGATGCCGGGTTCATGCGTTCCAGGCGTGCGAGTTCCTTTTGGGCTGTCTCGCCAACCTTCTCAGGCATGCCGCTCGTCTTGATCTTCTCCTTGAGCTCCTCTACATCGTCCAGGTGTGTGCCGTCCTCACCCAGTTCTCTCTGTATGACTTTCATCTGTTGCCGAAGCATAAAATCCTTTTGCGATTTGCCTATCTCCTTGGCTACTTCCAGTTGAATCTTCGCCTTTACCTGGAGTGACTGCACCTCTTTGCTGAGCAGCAGGAATACCTTCTTCAGTCGTTCCGCCAAATCCAGGGTCTCCAGAATCTCCTGCTGTTCCGCAATGTCATGAGCAAGATAAGAAGCCATGAGGTCTGCCAGCTTACCCGGCCGGTCAACATTCCCGATCAACCTCACCACCTCTTCAGAGAGGGGCGCACCGAAGCTCAGGCAAATCTTGAGAAGCGCATTTATGCTCTGGGTGAGTGCGTCCGTCACCGTATTCGCCTTTTCCTGCTCACTGATAATCTCCACTTCTCCTATCAGGCAGGGGGTGGTCTCAAGGATCTTCTTCAGCTTGAATCGTTGTCTGCCCTCTATAATCACCCGAAGCAGGCTCTTTTCATCCCTTGAGTACTGAAGCACGTGCCCTATTGTACCCACAGTGAACACATCCTTGGGGCCAGGCACGACTGCCGCGGGGTCTTTCACTGCCACAAACCCCAGAGGAAGTCCCGACTCCAGCGATTCAGTAAATGGTCTACTGCAGGATTCATCCTGAAAGACAATGGGGACGATCAATGACGGAAAAAGCGCGATCTCTCTCAAGGGAAGCAAAATGATTCTTACAAGCACCATGGCTACGGGCAAAGTTTAAACAATCTGACGTAGGCTTGTCAAAAAGCGAAAACGGCTGCAAAGAAGTGAACAGTGGCTAGCGAATAGTAACGCACAACCAGTACATGAAAAAGTACTGGAAGATGCCGGGCGACCGATCTACTGCTTGTTGGGTGGCGTCTCCGGAGGAGGGGCAGCCGGTGCCTTCGGCTTATTCTCGGCAACGTTCACTATTATGATCTCGATGCGCCTGTTGGTGGCGCGATCTTCCGGTGTGTCATTGGAAGCTATGGGGCGGTATTCCGCATAACCCGATGCAGAAATACGGTCTGGTGGAAAATGACGTCGCTCTACCAGGTATCTCACCACCTCTGTCGCCCGTCTCACAGACAACTCCCAGTTTGATCTGAACTCGCTCGTACTGATCGGCACATTGTCTGTGTGCCCTTCCACGCGCACATGATTAGGCATACCCACGAGGACCGGCGCTATCCCGTCCAGAGCGCTTCGCGCCCTGGAGGTGAGATCAGCCCTACCTGTATCAAAGAACGCTTTCTCCATAGCACGGACCACGAGACCCCGCTCATCAGAAACGAGCGAAATATTCTGCATCCCATCAGCTGCGCCCTTGTCTCCAATCTCCCGCAGTTCTTTTTCTAACTGTTCCTTAAGGGCTGCAACATTCTCCGCTCCGCCCTTGAATGAAAGTTCTATTGGCGCCTTGCCTGCGACGTTGCCTGTCGCCAGAATGGCATGGCTTCCGGAGAATATCGCTTTCAGGTGCGCTGCGACCTCCTGATATTTCTTGGAGTCCTGTTTGGACATCGTGTACATCAGGATGAAGAAAGCAAGGAGGAGCGTGATCAGGTCGGCGTAAGTGATCAGCCAGCGCTCGAGGTTCTCGTGCTCCTCCGGTTTCTTCTTTCTCACTAGTCCTCCTCCGTTCTCATATCAGGGATTAGGAAAGAGAGCAGTTTCATTCTGATGACCCGGGGGTTATCCCCCATGGCAAGAGACATGACGCCCTCTGTAATGATTTCAAGGCAGAGGCCCTCGTCCTGATGCTTGGCTTTCAACTTGTCAGAGATCGGGAGGTATATGAGGTTGGCGAGCGCGACACCCCACAAGGTGGCTATGAATGCGCCGGCAATGGAAGCAGCGATGTTTGAGGCGTTCTCGATATTTCCGAGGGCATGGATGAGACCGAGCACAGTCCCCATAATGCCGAGGGTCGGAGAAAAGCCGCCCAGTTTCTGAAAGAACGCGGCGCCCGACTTGTGCCGTTCCTCA
>DATKNH010000024.1 GCA_035541455.1 Syntrophorhabdales bacterium | reverse complement strand
AGTCTGCTGCGAAGAGAATTCGATCAGCCCCCATAGCATTGATGGCGCAGATAAGGGCTTCAGGTTTGTACTTGCCGCTCGTAGCCACCATGATATTGCTTCTGATGTATTCTGAAAACGGTTTCTTCAGTTTCACCGGGTGGAAGGTCATTGCATAGCCCTCGTCCAAACGGCCAAGCATGTAGGGCAGGGTCTCGCCCAGATGTCCGAGAATCAGCGTGGCTTTCGGGAAGTCATCGAATACACCGGCGCCAACAATGCGCAGCGAATGTGTCGCAGCTTCCACCACCCAGCACCACATGGGCCCCAATAGTTCAGGATGGCCTTCATAAATCTTTCTCATCTCTCGCATTGGCTCGGTCACATGCAGGAAGATCGGCACTCCCAGTGCCTCGGAGCGCTCCCAGAGTACCCAGAACTTCTTGTCATCCAGGTACTCTCCGCCTGTGTGCCCCTGTATCATGGCACCCCTGAACGCGAGTTGTTTGACGGCTCGTTCAAGCTCATCCGCAGCTGCTTTGGGGTCCTGTGTGGGCACACACGCAAGACCGGCAAATCGACCCGGATATTTCCGTATCTTTTCCGCCATTTCATCATTCGTCCTCTTAGCGGTGGCGATGGCAGTGGCTGTATCCGGGATGCCCTGGATGGCAGGCGAACTGGTCGAGAGTACCTGTATGGTGATACCTGACTCGTCCATGAGGGGAATGCGCCATTTTTCAATATCCATTACCCTTGGGAACACTTCGGGGTTTACTTTAGGATCATTGTACGCAGGGGTGCCGGTTCTGGCGTACCACTGATTGCGTATATCGACCAGTTCTTTGTTGCCCCAGTGCTCCTCAACAGAGATTCTTTTCATTTTCTTTGTGCCTGTGCTTGGAGTTACCGATGAAGATGTGTCCTGCGCCTTCCCGGTCGCAGAACCCGCCTGCAGAAGAGCTGGCACGGTCAGAGCAGCGAGTGTCGCCTTCCCAAGAAACTCTCTCCTGTCCATTTCATCCTCTTTCTTCACGTCGTCCCCCTTTATTTTTGATGAACTTATTATGGTACTCGACAAAAGACTTTCATCACAGATAAGAGCGGATAAAAAGTGAGATAAGACGGATAGTTTTTTTGATCTGCGAACATCTCTCTTTGCCCGTATCTGCGTTCATCTGCGATAAAAATTCTTTTGTTCGTTATCGTCACAGTTTTAATAAACGTTCTGCATTCAAATGATAAATCTTCTCCTTATCGTCATCGCTCAATATAATGGGGCTCGCAGTGCTCGCCAGATTCGCGAGCTACTTCATCTACTACAATTTCAACAGCCGCTTGGCATTAAGGTGATAAATCTTCTCTCTATCTTCATCGCTCATCGGCACCCGCTCGATCAGCTCGACTGCTTCCTTCGGAGTGACCCACGGGTAATCGCCTGCGAAGAGAATGCGGTCAGCGCCTAGTTCGTGTAATGCGCACATCAGAGCGCTCGCAGAATACTTGCCGCTCGTCGTGATCATGATGTTTTCCCTGATGTAGGCCGAAGGCAATTTCTTGAGCTTTGTCTTGTGGAAGGTCATTTCATAACCTTCGTCGATGCGGACGGTCATGTAGGGGAGCATCTCGCCCACATGGCCGAGAATGAGCGTGACTCCGGGAAAAGCATCGAATACGCCTGCGCCTATAATGCGCAGCGCGTGTGTTCCGGTTTCCACCCCCCAACTCCACGCGGGGCCCATAAACTCTGGCCGGCCGTCATAAATCTTTATCTGGTCCACCAGCGGTTCAGCAGGATGAAGATAGACGGGTACATCCAGTGCTTCGGCCCGTTCCCAGAGAACCCAGAACTTCTGCAAGTCCAGGTACTCGCCATTGGTGTGACCGAGAATCATGGCTCCCTTGAATCCCAGCTGCGTCACTGTGCGTTCCAGTTCGTCGCAAGCCGCCTTAGGGTCCTGCGTCGGCAGTGCGGCGAAGCCGGCAAAGCGCCCCGGGTATTTGCGGATGATTTCAGCCTGTGCGTCATTGATTTTCTTCGCCGTAGGAATGGCGCTGGCTGCATCTGCAAGTCCTTGAACGCCCGGTGAACTCGTTGAAAGCACCTGCATGGTAATGCCTGACTCATCCATGAGGGGCAGACGGGTTTCTTCGAAATCCTTCAACCGAGGTGGAATCAGTGGCAAGGCCTCTGGATCCATCGAGACCGGGAACCCGGTTCTGGCCCTCCATTCTGTTCTGATTGCCTCCATGTCGGGGCTGCCCCAGTGTTCTTCAACACATATTTTTGTCATTCTGTTCACCTCCTATAATCGTATCAGGTACTGTCAAGTGTCCTCATTTCGTTTTTCTCAGTCCGCCGGCCGTCCCAGCAGTAGGGTTTGCGCCTTTCTTCGTTGCCCTTCAGCCATTTCTTTCATGCGGTTGGCCGAGCCACTTGGGTCAGGTAGCGATAATAGCGAGTGCGTCGTAACAAGCCGGCTATGCCCTGCGGCGAGAGGAGCATGAGCCCTATCAGTATCATCCCCTGTATCAAAAGGCTGTAGCCTGCATACCTTGCCAGCATAAAATAGAGGAATACGACCACGATGGTGCCGAGGACAGGGCCCTCTTCTGTCCTGATGCCGCCGATGACCGTGGCGAGAAGGAGCGTCATTGTCCATTTGACATTGAATGTGGCAGAGGGTTCTATGTAGCCTTGGTTGAGGTAGTAGACTGCGCCGGCAAGTCCTGTGACGACCGCAGCGATGATGAAGGTATAGAGCTTACAGGTGAAGACGCTCACCCCGCAACTTGCTGCCGTCCTTTCATTGTCGCGGATCGCCGCAAGACCCAACCCCAACCTGGAATGTAAGACTCGCCTCATCAAGAAGATTGAGCCTATCCCGACAACAAGGGCGAGCCAGTACGTCAAATGCGGCGGGAGGCCACCGATTCCTTTGACCATGTATCCCGCGCCGGCGCCGTGCATCTGGCCCCCTACCGGCCTCCACAGATAGAAGACCATCCGTAGTGCTTCAGGCACGACAAGCGTGCCGATGGCGAAGTAGATGCCGCTCAACCGGAACACAGGTATGGATATGAGGAGGGCAAACAGGGCGGCGACCACGGCCCCCCCGATCAAGCCCGCCCACCACGGGATGCCCACCCAGGTGCCGATCGCCAGCATATAGCCCGCGAGCCCCAGGAAGGCTGGTTGACACAAAGAAATCAGACCGGAATAGCCGGCAAGAAGGTTCCACATGTTCGCCATGGCCAGGTAGATGAAGAAGAGAAAGGCATAGAGCAGCCAACTTTGAGGCGCTCCTATAAGTGGCAGCAATGCCAGAAGCGCAATGGGCAATGTTGCAGCCGCCAGTCTTATGCTCAGCCGAGGCATTTTGAGGGCCATCTTATCCCCGCTTTACAAATCCTAAATTCCAATATCTAAATTCTAGACAAATCCCAATTTTCAAAATTGCCAAACTGAAAACGATTGACAGCGTATCAAGCATGGTATGTTTGGAACATTTGGTATTTAGAGATTCGAGATTGTTTAGGATTTCGAAATTAGGATTTAGAATTTGAAACATTGCGGCGCTTGTTCGTTTCCAGACCGTGTGCGTCAAATGTACATTCCCAAGAGGTTTCATTTCTAGCGCCCGAAAAGACCTTGAGGCCGTATGGCCAGTATAACCAACACGATCACGTAGACGATCAACATCTGGCTGGCCGGTCCGAAAAAGTAACCACCCAATGTTTGAACCAGCCCGAGAATCATGCCCCCCAGGAATGTTCCCAGCATGCTTCCGAGACCCCCGATAATTACCGTACCGAATGCAATGGTCAGAAACGAGACGCCGGAAGTGGGAGTGAAGGGAAACGTCATTCCTAGAAAAACTCCGGCTATGACCGCAGACACCATGGCAATCGCGAACGCGTAACCGTAGACCCGTTTTGTGTTTATCCCCATAAGCTGGGCTGCTTTTTTGTCCTGGGAAGCGGCAGTAATAGCCCTCCCCAGGTACGTGTGCGTCAGGAAGTGGCGCAGCGCGAGCATGACGACGATGCCTGCGCAAAAATCGAGAAGGTAGATCAGCGGGAATCGGCGCTCGCCGATGGCGAAGCTGAGACTGGAATAGGGCGTGTTCAACGCCCGCGACAACGGCGTCCAGAGGATCTGGTTCGCATTTTGAATGACCAGCGATATGCCAAAAGCGATAATGAGGGGCGCTTCAGACGATATGTCGAAAGCCCGTCCCATGAGATATTTCTGAATGGCGAAACCGAGGAGAAACATGAGGGGTATGGATATGATGAGGCCCACGACAGGGTCGATGCCCAAAAGGGTCATCAGCGCGTAGCCGCCGTAACTTCCGAGCACAACGAGGTCGCCATGAGCGAGATTGATCAGCCGCATCACGCCGAAAACCATCGACAGCCCCAGCGCAATAAGGGCGTATAATCCTCCGAGCAGAATACCCATTATCACGGGTGTGAGAAGGTCGCCAGAAAACATTTAACGTTCTACACGCCGCATACGTCCACTCCGAAATAAGCCTGTTTAACACGCTCTTCCTCGCAGAGCTCTGATGCTGTCCCGCTCAAAGCGACGCGACCGGTTTCCAGGATATAGGCCCTGTCTGCCTCCTTGAGGGTTCTCCTCACGTTCTGCTCCACGAAAAGAATGGTGATGCCACGCTCCTTGATCTGTCGCAAGGCCCTGAAAAGTTCATCGATCACTATGGGGGCCAGTCCGAGTGACATTTCATCTATCAGCATCAGCTTCGGATCAGCCATTAAACCTCTTCCTATGGCCAGCATCTGCTGTTCGCCGCCACTTAAGGTTTTTGCAACCTGTTTCCTTCTCTCCTTCAGTCGGGGGAAGTGCTGGTAGACGGAGTCGAGACTCTGCGTTCTTTTCTGCCGCGCCGTGCCGCAGTATGAGCCGATGAGCAGGTTATCGAGCACCGACATATCGGGAAAGATGCGTCTCCCTTCGGGAACCTGTGTAATGCCCTGTTCCACTATCCGGTAGGGATCCAACTGCGTGATATTCACGCCTCCGAATTCGATGGTGCCGGCGGCCGGATGAAGCAGTCCCGAGATTGTGTCCAGCAGTGTGGTCTTGCCCGACGTGTTTGCACCGATGAGTGCCAGCATTTCACCCTGCCCGATGTCCAGGGATATGTTCCACAGTGCCTGAAACGTACCGTGAAAAACATCTATATTGCTGATCCGCAGAAGTGGTGGAGTGGGCATCTTGCGTTAACGACTCCGTGACGTTAAGAAAATTCCAAATTCCAATATCCAAATCCCAAACAAATTTTCCCTATTCACTATCAAAATGCGGCCGCGCGGTGTGGGCTGTTGAGAATCGTTGATTGTTTGGGGATTGGAATTTAGACATTGGAATTTGTTCTTCATTATGCTCCGAAATAAGCCTCCACAACCTTGCTGTCATTCATGACCATCGCCGGCGACCCCTCGGCGATCTTCATTCCCTTGTCGATCACAACTATCCTGTCGACCACATTCACCAGTACCTTGATGACATGTTCGATGATAACAATCGTTATCCCCATCCTGCGTATTTCACGAATCGTCTCCAGCACGCGCGGAATCTCTACCTCGGTGATGCCTGCTGCTACTTCATCCAGCAGGATCAGTTCAGGCTCGCGCGCCAACGCCCTCGCCATTTCCAGTTTCTTGAGGGACAGGATCGGCAGGTTCCCTGCGACGGTCTCCTTTTGCTCCAGAAGATTTACGAGTCGGAATAGACGGTCATAATCAAACTCGGTGGTTGTCTCTTTGGCTTTTCTGCCGAATACCGCGGCAACTTTCACATTCTGGAGCGCGGTGAGTGTCACGAAAGGCTGGGGAATCTGGTATGTTCTGGCAATGCCGAGGTGACAGGCTCTATGAGGCGGACAGCCGGTAATGTCGCAGTCTTTGAACCTGATTGTACCGCTGTCAGGGGCGTACTCACCAGCTATTACGTTCAGGAGCGTGGTCTTGCCTGCCCCGTTGGGCCCCATCAGCCCAACGACTTCCCCTTTCTGCACATCGAAACTCACATTGCTGAGCGCAGTCAGCCCGCCGAACCGCTTCGTCACTCCTTTTACGGAAAGGATTATGTCAGTCATGGCTGAACATGAGGAAGCGATGAAGCGATGAAGCGGAAGTGCCAATCAAAATCACGTGCGGCAGTTTCTTCATTTTCACGTCCTCATTGTTCGGTATTCACGCATTATCGCTTCATCGCTTCCTCGCTTCATTGAATGGCAGCCAGGCACTGGCTGCCATTCCCTCACTTGTACGGCTTCGGGAATATGGGCTGACCCGTGGCAGGCACAAAGTCATGCTTCGAGAAGACCACCTTCAGTTCCCATTTTTCCGGTTTGTCTGTTTTGAACCACTGGCCGAACATGAGAGGACCGCGGCTGAAATGGTTCTCATCAAATTTGACGCGGTTGCGGACCGTCAAGAGATCGGTCTGCGCGAGAGCAGCGTTCACTTTTTCAGGATCGACCGTACCCGCCCGTTGGATAGCATCGGAGAGGACCTGCACCGTGGTGTAGCCCGGGCCAATGGCTGGATTCAGAGGCTGCTTGGTCTCCTTAATCCATCTCTCCGCAAGAGAGGCGGGCGTTGTGCCACCGATGCCGGGAGAGTCTTTCATCGACGGATCCCACCAGACCTCCGTGCCTATGCCCCACGGCAGATCACCGCCCCAGGCTGCGACGTCAGTGTAAAAGAGCGCAGCGCGCCCGATGCAGACCATCTTCGGCTCGAACCCGAGGGTCGCGGCCTGCTTCCAGAATGCGCCGAAGAAAGGACCGGGAGCGTTACCCCACAGGATTTCCACTTTCGCGTCCTTGTACTGTTTTATCAGTGAGGAAAAGTCGGTTGTCTCCAGGGGCAGAAGACCCATGTTCTTGTCGAGCCCTATCACATCGTATCCCAGCTTCTTGACCGCCGGCCCGAACAAGGTATACCAGCCTCTTCCGTCAGGCTCGTCCGAGCAGATAAGGCCGACCTTCTTGTTCGTTTTTCCTCCGAAGAGATCGAGCATTGCTGTCCACGTATCCATGACTGTATAACCGGGTTTAGCGCGGAAATCGCCCTGCGGTGCAGGCATCTCGATGGCGAACAAACCTGTTGCCCATGTGTACGGCCACTTTGTGGGAGTTTCCTGCCTCATGCCCATCCACGGCTCATAAGGACCGACCGACGTGACGTACGGTACTTTGTACTTGTCTGCGGCTGTCGATACACCCGCATGCATCGGAGGAGGCTCGTCTCCGCCCACGATGAATTGCACCTTCTCCTGAGTAATCAGGCTCTCGGCAAGTGAGCCTGCTTTGTTCGGATCGCTCTCGCTGTCGACGATAGTCAATTTGATAGGCATCTTCTTTCCGCCGACACTTACCCCGCCCTGTTTGTTGATATCTTCCACAGCGGCTTTTATGCCGAAGACGCCGCCCTGGCCAAAACCTCCGAACATGCCCGTCTGTGCCTGAATGACGCCCACCTTTATTTCAGCGGGCGCCTGCTCCTTAGTACCGCAGCTCATCATCAAGGCGCCGAACACCAATAGGACCACCGAGATCAGACATAGCTTTTTCATTGCCCACCATCCTTTCCCTTAGTAATTACCCGAGCACCATTGCTCGAGTGATATCCACCACGCACGCGACCCGGATAGCCACAGCCGCGAAGCGGCTCTAGCGCGCACGGCGCCCGGGTACCCACAACCCACCGCGCTGGGCTGAAGAGTGGGGGGGAGGCTCCGACGGCTTTGCCGATGGAGGGGGTGACGCGAGCTCCATTAATAGTTGACCTTGTCTCTTCCTTTCAGTCCGAGTATTGCTCTACCTTCATCCGGCGTTGCGATCTCCCTGCCCAGTTCTTTCGCAATCCTGACTACCTTTTCAACAAGCTCCCCGTTGCTCTTGGTGAGGACACCCTTCTCAATAAAGATATTATCCTCCATTCCTACCCTGGCGTGTCCACCCATCATGATCGCGAGCGCTGCCAGATTGAATTCCGCGGGGTAGCCGGCGCCAATCACCGACCATTTATAGTTTTCAGCCCCGATGAGTCTGTCTGCTGTCTGCTTCATATAGATAACGTCTTCGAGGGCAGAGCCGATGCCGCCGAGCACGCCCGTGACGAACTGCATCCAGACGGGCGGTTCCAACAGCTTCTGCCTGACCAGGTATCTGATGTTGTAGATGTGGCCTACATCGTAGGCCTCAAGCTCGGGTTTGGTGCCATTGTCGCGCATGGCATTGCAGAAATATTCCATGTCGGCAAAGTTGTTGCTGAAGATGTACTGCTTTAAACCGGAAGCGAATTCCTTTTCCCAGGGGAACTTGTAATCCTCATCCTTATACCGCTCGACGATGGGGTGAATCGAGAAGTTCATTGAACCCGTGTTGAACGTGGCAAGCTCCGGCTTGAGATTTGGCACTACCTGGACTCTCTGAGCCGCGGTCATGCCGGTCACGCCGCCGGTGGTCACACACACGATCACATTGCTGCGCGCCTTTATGCCCGCGGCAATTTCCCTGTAAACTTGAGGGTCTGTCGTCGGCTTTGCAGTTTGCGGGTCGCGGGCGTGAATGTGAACCGATGTTGCGCCTGCGTTTGCAGCCCTGACGGCGTCGTCGATGATCTGCTGCGGGGTAAGCGGCAGATAAGGTGTCTGCACCGGCAGGGTAATGTTGCCCGTCAGGGCCGCAGTGACAATAAGTTTCTCCATTTTCACTTACCTCCTCAAATTCTAACTCAGCGCAAAAGAACGCAAGGATTCCACAAGCGCGTTTCCGTAGATCATCAGCCGTTGCGACCGCAAGTACGCGCGGTCGTATTGAGGCTGTTATTGACGTAACTTCTACCTGAACCCTCCACTATTGTCAAGACAAACAAGGGGTTACAGTTTCTGCTTGACCGCCATGATTATAACATGCTAAAAACGACCGTTAATACATGGAATCCCCTAAATCCCATTGACCGTGAAACGCGAACGGACCTGAAGCAAGGGCCGGATTACGTAAGTCCGTAGAGCCCCTACTACCAAGGTGAAGCGGAGACGCAGATATGCTATTTTATTCCCGGAATCGAAATAAGGTCGGTGGTTTGTTCTTCGATACGCTGAGACACCCTCGAAAGCCGAGGTCGGCTTTCTTCATGCGGGGCGCTTCACCATCTGACTGGACGAGATAAAAAAAGAGGAGGCTTGAACAGATGGCGACCGAACGATATTTTTTCCACGACGATCAACTGCCTGCTGACCCGATCAGCGGCGAGAAGCCAATTAAGTTGAAGTATCATGCCGGAGGGAAGTGGATCGAATCGGCAAGCGGGAAGTACATGCCCTGCTACAATCCATCAACAGGGGCGGTCATCGCATATACCCCCCAGTGCACGAAGGATGAAGTGGAGCGCACAATCCAGGCGGCCGTGGAGGCTTTCCCCAAGTGGTCCGACATGCCGCCGGGTAAGAGAGCCCAGGTGCTTTTCCGGCTCAAGGCTCTTGTTGACGAGCATGTCGAAGAACTGACCTATTTGTGCGCCAAAGAAGAAGGAAAGAAATGGGAAGAGGCGATGGGAGACGTTCTCAAGGTAAATGAAGTCGTCGAATTTGCCTGTGGCGCGCCGCACATCATGAAGGGCGAGGCCTTGATGAACGTGTCCACGGGCTACGACACCACACGATACAACCATCCCATCGGCGTTTTCGCGGGCATTGTCCCCTGGAATTTTCCTGCCATGATCCCTCACGGGTGGATGGCCCCCATATGTATCGCTACCGGTAACTGCATGGTGCTGAAGGCGGCGAGCTTTGTGCCGCAGTCATCGATGCGCATGATGGAACTCTGGCAGGAAGCGGGCCTGCCGGCCGGGGTCCTCAACGTGATCACCGCGGGTCGGAATGAGGCAGAGATATTCTTGCATCACCCTGCCATAAAAGGCGTCTCCTTTGTTGGATCGACCAGTGTGGGCCTCCATATCTACTCTACCGCGGCAGCGAACGGCAAGCGGGTGCAGGCTCTCTGCGAAGCTAAGAACCATGCCCTCGTGCTTCGTGACTGCAAACTCGACAGGACAGCTCAGGGCATCATCAACGCGTTCTGCGGATGCGCAGGAGAACGCTGCATGGCCCTTCCCGTCATAGTGGTTGAGAATGCAATTGCCGATGAACTCGTGGCTGCTCTCAAGAAGCACATATCGCAGATGAAACTCGGGCCCGCGTACGAGAAGTCCACTGACATGGGACCGGTAGTCAACAAGGGTCATCAGGAATTCGTGCTTGGCTGGATCGAGACAGGCATCAGGGAAGGCGCCGAACTCATTGTTGACGGACGAAAACCAGTCGTGCCGCCGGGCTGTGAAAAAGGCTTTTTTATAGGACCTACCATTTTAGATCATGTGACCGAAGATATGTCGGTGGGCCGGGAAGAGGTTTTTGGACCAGTGCTCTGCATCAAGAGGGTGAATAATTTTGAGGAAGGTCTCAAGATCATGAATTCCAGCCGGTTCGCTAACGGATCGGTCATCTATACGCAGAACGGCTACTACGCCCGCACCTTCGCAAAAGAGACGCACGGAGGCATGGTGGGCATAAATGTGGGCATTCCGGTACCGGTGGGGATTTTCGGTTTTACCGGGCACAAGCTTTCCTTCTTCGGCGATCTCCATGTCATGGGACGCGACGGTTTCATATTCTATACGGAAAGCAAGAATGTTACGAGTACCTGGTTCACCGAAGGTGTGGAGGATCACGGAAAAGTGGATACCTGGGACGGGACAATGACGTCCATGCCGAAGAAAGAGGAAAAAGAGGAATCGATAGTCATCAAGGAGTGCTGCTGATACAGGGATTCCCGGAGGACATAAATGACGGACAAATCTGACCTACCGAACTTTACGAAAGGAGTTACATGCTATGGAGGATCCAAAACAAAGATTGACAAAATGTGCTTCCACTCCAGAGCTGGAACGCAGGTGGAAAGCAACACGGGAGATGATGCAGGAGAAGAAGATCGATTACCTCGTGATACAGAATTCGGAGGAATTCCTGGGAGGAGCGCTGCGGTGGTTCACTGATTTTGCCGCGCGTCACCAGTTTCCGATGACGGCGATTTTCCCGGTCGACGATGAGATGACGACAATCGTCTGTGGCGGGGACCCTCCTGCCGAGCAGTTCCCGCCCCCCTGGGCTGCACGGGGAATTAAGAAAAGGCTTGGCGCTGTCTATTTCCCGACCTACCATTTCACCACCACGTATGACGCTGAGCTGGCAGCAGGTGTGCTCAAGGAGAAGAAGAAACCCGTGATTGGCCTCGTGGAGCGCGCGTTCATTCCCATAACCTTCTATGAGCATCTGGTAAAACAGCTGCCGGATGCCACGTTTGTCGATGCCACCGAATGGGTGGATCAGATCAGGGCAATCAAAAGCCCGGAAGAGATTGAAATGCTCAAAGCCACTGCTGCCCTGCAGGACGCGGCGATGGAGCATGTGAAGAAGACGATTAAACCCGGCGTTAGAGATCTCGATGTGTACGCAGAGGCTCATTGCTTCTGTTCGAAGAACGGGAGTGAACGCGGACTGGTCCAGGTGAATTCGGGCCCACTCGGGACAATGGTCCCCTTTGATGTCTATCATTTTCAGAATCGTGTGATCAAAGAAGGCGACCAGGTCTCGGTTCTTGTCGAAGTGAACGGCCCCGGCGGTTACTATTGCGAGATCATGAGGATATTCACTGTGGGCAAGGAGCCCACGCAGGAACTGAAGGATGCGTACGCAGTGGCGCTGGAGGCGCAGGAAATGGCTGCAAAAAGAATGAAGCCCGGTGCCGATCCGAAAGAATTATGGGATATGAATAAAGAGTTTCTGGTAAAGAAAGGCTATTTTCCTCCCTCCCGGCTCTTTGCCCATGGCCAGGGGTCATCTCTCGTTGAGCGACCGAGCATACGTCCTGATGAGCCGTGGAAACTGAAAGCAGGGATGAATATCACCATTCATCCTTCGGCGGTCAAGAAGGATGTCTGGACTATCGCCTGCGATAATTACATCGTTCGCGAGAACGGGGGCGAGTTGCTGCATAAGTTCCCCAGGGGAATAACGGTAGTCTGAGTAGAAATAGAACCGGCAAATATCAATTTGAGGAGGACGACAAATGGGTGCGAGGCTGAAAGACAGGGTGGCGATCATTACCGGCGGAGGACAGGGCATAGGAAAAGCAATCGCAAAGGCTTTTGTGAGTGAAGGCGCAAAAGTGGCGCTCGCCGCGCGGACCGTTGCAAACATTGAGAAGACAATGGGAGAGCTGAAGGCCCTGGGCGGCGATGTGATAGCGATTCCAACAGACATCACCGTGGAGCAGCAGGTCATCGACATGGTTCCCAAGGTTGTAGCCGCTTTCGGCAAAATAGATATCCTGGTGAACAACAGCGGCATCGGAGGTCCTGTGTGCAACGTCGTCGACATGAAGCTGGACGAGTGGAATTACAGTTTCGCCGTGGACCTGACAGGATCAATGCTCTGTGCACGTGAAGTCTTGAAACATATGATTCCGCGCAAAAGCGGCAATATTATCAACCTGGGTGCAGAAGGAGGAAGGACGGGTGACGGAAGGTCTGGTTACCCGACGAGGGCTGCGTACTGCTGTGCAAAGATGGGTGTCATTGGCCTCACCGAAACGCTTGCGCAGGAAGTGGGGGAATATGGCATCCGTGTAAACTGCCTGAGCGCAGCAGCCGTGAGGGGTGAGCGTTTCATGTGGGTCATGACCACGAGGGCCAAGACAGCGGGAACGAGCGTAGAGGACACCATTACCAGGGAAATGGCAAATTACTCTTTGAAGAGGCCGGCGGAAGAAGCCGAACTGGCGAACACGTGTGTATTCTTGGCTTCAGATGAAGCGAGTGCCATTACCGGGCAGACCATTGTGGCTCATTGCGGACAGCACATCTCGTTCAAATAGAGCCATCGTGGAGGGTGGAGGTCGGCAAGCGAGTTCCATAAATCAATGAGGGGGAGGGTAATATGAAAATAATGAAGCTTGCTATTTTTCCGATTGCTCTCGTGTTGATCATCATGACATCCCCGGTTTTTAGTCAACCGGCAAAACCTGCTCCGGCAGGTGAACCGATCAAGATCGGAGGTTCTCTGCCGTTGACGGGCCTGGCATCGGAGCAGGCGAAATGGGTCAAGGCCGGTTACGAAGCGTGGGCGGATGACGTCAATAAGAAAGGCGGACTCCTCGGCCGCCCTGTAAAGCTGATCATCTACGACGACGAAAGCTCGCCCGATAAGGCCGTCACCTATTACGAGAGAGCGATCACGGTCGACAAGGTTGATCTCGTCTACGGCGGCTATCCGGGCACCTCGAATGTGGCGCTGATGCCTCTTGCAGAAAAATATGGCAAGGTCTTTGTAGGGCAGGGCGGCCACATGAAATCGTTTGAACAGGGATTTACGTATAGCTTCGGCAGCCCGCCGTTGATGGGCGAATGGGCCGACATCTCTGTCGCCGGTCTTTTCGATGACCTGATCCCGAAAGCGCAGTGGCCTAAAACAGCGGCGATCCTGACCATGAATAACGTGATCGGGCTTTCTCACGTGCCGAATATACTGAAGGTCTTCGAGAAAAACGGCGTCAAGGTGGTTGTCAACGAAACATACAATCTGCCATTGAGCGATGCGAGTCCTCTGGTGAGCAAAGCCAAGGGTAGAAACGCCGAAGTCCTTATCCTTCCCAGCCTCTTTGACGATACGGTCATGATCATGCGGGCAGCCAAGGCGCAGCGTTACAATCCAACGATCATTTGGAACATCCTGGCATCGAGGATACCGGCATGGTTTAAGGAGCTGGGCGCCGACGGCAATTACGTGCTTGCAAACACCTGGTGGACGCCTGACCTTCCGTATCCCGGTAACGACAGGATCAAGGACGCCGCCAAGAGGCTGGGATTGCCGCAAGCGCCTGATTTCTTCGGCCTCGGCTACATCTGGATGTATTCGCTGGAGGTAGGGGTGCAGGGCGCTGCGACCCTGGACAACAAGAAAATCAGAGACTATCTTCGCTCCCGTGCCTTTGACCTGCCGTATGGCAAAGGCATCAGATTTGATGCGAAAGGTCTGCCCGCTCCTTTTTGTTTCACGGTGCAGGCTGCCAACGGAAAGAATGAGCTGATCTGGCCGAAAGATGTGGGCACGGCCAAGCTAATGTATCCCAGACCCGGATGGGCTAAGTAAATACAGTGAGCAGTGAGCAGTAAGCGGTTGGAATAGCACGCGAATAGTAGAAAGAGAATGTTTTTAACTGCTCGCTGCTTACTGCTCACTTTAAACTTTTTAGGGTTAGGAACATGTCCCTATCGTACATCATCGAATCGATCATCAGCGGTTTGCTGCTGGGGGGGATCTACGCTTTGCTGAGCGTTGGGTTCGGCCTCACTTGGGGTACGATGAAGGTGCTCAATATCTCCCATGCGGTCTTTGCCGTATTAGGGGCCTTTGTCGCCTACTGGATGTTTGTCAAGGCGGGAATCGACCCGCTGATATCGTTGCCCTTGCTGGCCACGCTCCTCTTCCTCGTGGGCGCTGTGGTCTACAGGCTGGTCATCCGGCCTGTTCAGAAGGCGAAAGACGTGATCATGGCTTCGATGGTGGCGACCTTTGGTGTCGCGATCGTGGTGGAGAACGCCATGTCCTTTTTCTGGCGGCCCGACCCGCGGATACTCAAGCCTCCTTATGCGGGTTCCTCAATTTTTATCGGTGATATGGCCATCTCGCAAGGCCCGCTGATCGGCTTCATCATGGCTGTCTCCGCCATCACGCTGCTCTACCTTTTTCTCCATCACACCTACATTGGCAAGGGTGTGCAGGCCACATGGCAGAACCCCATGGGCGCAGCACTGGTGGGGATAAACCCGGGACGCGTTTCCCTGATCACCTTCGCGTTGTCTATCGCCTCGGCCGGCCTTGCCGGTGTTGCCATGGCGATGATCTATGCGTTCTATCCTTCTGTGCAGTCTGTGTGGACGATGTTTGTTTTCCTGGTCACTATTGTCGGAGGGGTAGGGAGTGTGATCGGCACAGGCCTGGCAGGCCTGCTCATAGGTTTCATCATAGGTCTCTGCGCGGCCTTTCTGCCTTTTGTCTGGGTAAACGTACTGCTCTTCGCATTGTTGCTGGCGATACTCCTCTTCAAACCGGAGGGGCTCTTCGGAGCGTAACGTTGATGAAGACACGCAAGTACATACTCGTTCTCCTTGCCATGTTCGTTCTTTTCGCCTTTCCGATTGTCAAACCCCCTCTTTTCTTTCTCACGCTCTGCTTCTCTGTGTTTATGTTTGTGGGATTGACCGAGAGCTGGAACCTTCTCGGAGGCTACACAGGGTATGTGAGCCTCGGCCATATCGCTTTCTTCAGTACGGGAGCCTACACGACAGCAGTCTGCATGAACCGCCTCGGCCTGTCACCCTTCGTCACTGCTCCGCTGGGCGGCATTTTCTCCGCCATTCTTGCGGCTCTGGTGGGCTACCCTGTGCTCAGGCTGAAAGGGGCCTATTTTACGATCTCATCACTGCTGCTCGCGGTGGTCATGCAGCTCATCTTCATGAACTGGGATTTCGTAGGGTCGAGTACTGGGCTCTGGTACAAACTCCTGCCGGTCAGCATCGAGATGAACAGGCTCCTCTTCTATGAGGCGATGCTGATCCTCGCTACCATCACCACTCTCGTGGTCCGCTACGTGGAGCGCTCCAAATTCGGTGCGGGTCTTGTTGCAATCCGCGAAGATGAAGATGTGGCCAAGACCATGGGCATCAATACACCGTGGCTGAAAATGAAAGCATTCATCCTCGGAGCTTTTCTGGCCGGCACCGTGGGAGGCATCTATGGATACTACATGTCCTACGTGCATCCTGAAGTGACCTTCAGCATGAACACGAGTCTTCTCATTTTGCTGATGTCTTTTTTCGGCGGCTGCCGCACGTGGAGCGGACCTCTCATCGGTGCTGTTGTGTTGAGCCTTGCGAATCAACTCATCGTCACCTTTATAGGTGCTGAGATTTCGCGCATCCTCTACGGGTTGCTTCTTGTGATCGTAATCATGTTCATGCCCGACGGTGTTATACAGTATGCGCGGGAAGCGTTTGCGCGTGAGAAGGGATAGAGGGAGTTAGCGATGCTTGAAGGTGTTCAGGTCTGCAGGAGATTCGGAGGCTTGAGAGCGCTGACCAACCTCGATTTCGTGGTGGGGCAGGGGCAGATTGTAGGACTGATCGGCCCCAACGGTTCAGGCAAGACCACGCTCTTCAATGCGATAACCGGGTTCTATCCTGCCGATTCCGGTAGGATTATCTACAAAGGTAAGGAGATCACCCGCTGCAGACCTTACGAGATAGCGCGTCTCGGCATTGCCCGTACCTTCCAGATCGTGCGCCCTCTTCTCGGGTTGAGCGTACTCGACAACGTGACTACCGCAGTTCTTTACGGCCGTGAAGCTATAGGCAGCATGGGTAAAGGAAGGGGAAGGGCATTGGAGCTTTTGAAGTTTGTCAGGCTTGATGACAAGAAAGATGTTCCCGCCCAGCGCCTTGTTGCGGCAGAGAAGAAACGTCTCGAACTCGCACGGGCGCTTGCACTGAAACCGGAGTTCCTTCTCCTCGATGAAGTCTTCTCGGGACTTAATGACACAGAGATACAGGATGCAATAAAACTGATCTTCCGGATCAGGGATGAGCTTGGCGTCACTATATTTCTGATCGAACACGTGATGAAAGCTGTTATGGGCACGTGCGAGAAGATCTTTGTGATTCAGTACGGCGTAAAACTGGCTGAGGGGAAGCCCGAGGAAGTATCGAGGGATCCAGCGGTCATAGAGGCTTACCTGGGGAAGAAAAGAGCATGCTGAGTGTTGATAATGTGAGTGCGGGCTACGCAGGCGTCGATGTATTGAGAAATGTTTCCCTCACGGTGAACGAGGGAGAGATTGTATCTGTCGTCGGCGCGAACGGCGGCGGTAAGACAACGCTCCTCAAGACGATTTCAGGACTGATGCAGCCGTCATCCGGACGGATTGATTTCCTCGGACAGAGGATAGACAGGCTTCCACCCCATGCGATTTGCAGGCAAGGCCTCATCCAGGTGCCTGAGGGGAGACAGCTCTTTCCGAAGATGAAAGTTATCAACAATCTCGAGATGGGCGCGTATCTGGGTGAGGCGCGGAGGCGCACAGCCGAGTCGCTGGAAAGGGTTTACAAACTCTTCCCGCTTTTTCAGCAGCGCAAACAGCAGAAAGCAGGACTGCTCAGCGGTGGTGAGCAACAGATGCTTGCCATCGGCAGGGCCCTGATGTCAGTACCGAAGCTCCTGATGCTGGACGAACCTTCCGAAGGCCTGTCACCGCTCTTTACGGCAAATGTTTTTGACACGCTGAAGATCCTCGGTGATCAGGGACTCACGATTCTCATTGTTTCACAGGAAGTGGAGCTTTCTCTTGCGCTGAGCAACAGGACGTATGTGCTTGAGAACGGGCAGATCACATTGGAAGGGAAAAGTTCCGACCTGCTCAATGATGATAAGGTTCGCGAAGCATATCTAGGCATGTAGGGGTCGATTCGCCTTAGAGCAATGAAACTCAAATAATAGGATTGGCCGCTCGCACCATTTCCCTCGCTTGCCAACAATATTTGATTGCTCAGATTCCTATCGCTACGGGGCTCTTAAACCAGTGATGGTCGGCTTGTCGCCGCAAAGCGGGCAGGAGGGATTCTTCTGGAGTCCCAGAATTCTGTAATCCAGATCGAGAGCATCGTACAGAAGAAGGCGGCCTCTCAGTGAGGTGCCCACGCCGAGTAGAAGCTTCATCACCTCTGTGGCCTGGACCAGGCCAATCTGCCCGGGCACTGTGCCCAGGACCCCGACCTCGCTTCAGGTGGGGACGAGGCCGTCCCTCGGCGGGTGCGGCCAGATACAGCGCAGGCATGGGCCGCCGGCAGCGGAATGAAAGACGCCGGCCTGGCCCTCAAAGCGCGTCGCTCCTCCAAATACATACGGCTTTCCCGCGAAGTAACAGGCATCGTTCATCAGATACTTGGTGGCGAAATTGTCTGACCCATCAAGGACGATATCGAAATCCTCCAGTATTCCGAGAACGTTACCAGGAGTGATTCGCTGGTTGATGCCGATAAGGCTGACGTCAGGATTGGCCCGCGTGAGCGCGTCCAGAGCCGATTCCACCTTTGACTTTCCGACACTGCCATGCGCATGAAGCACCTGGCGATTCAGATTCGACATTGCCACCTTATCGTAATCTGCAATGCCCAGCGTACCTACGCCCGCGGCAGCGAGATACAGTCCGGAAGGACTACCCAGCCCGCCCGCGCCAACGATCAACACGCGTGCGTTCAAGAGCTTCTTCTGTCCCTCGACGCCAACTTCTTTGAGAATAATCTGTCGGCTGTAATGGTTGAGCTGCTCCCGGCTCAAGAGGCTATCGCTCTCTGTATCGTAGCCTGCTTCCACCCAGGCCTTGAAACCGCCGGCCAAAGCCCTGACATCCTCGTATCCCATTTCTTTCAATGTCAGCGCCGTGAAAAGAGAGCGGACGCCCTCGCCGCAATAGAGCAGCACAGGCTTCTCTCTGTCCGGCAGGAGGTGGCGCGCATGCATTTCTACTTCATCGCCCCTTATGAAAACAGAGCCTTTGATATAGCCGGCCGCGACCTGCTCCGGTTCCCGTATATCAAGAAACACCATAGGCTCGTTGTCGATCAGAAGGCGATGTGCCTCATCAACAGAAACCTCTTCGATTTCGGCCCTGGCTTCCTCAAGCAATTGTTCTGGCGACTTATCTTCCATAACGCACATTTCTGTATGATGACAAAAACATCAGCCTCCTGCAACCAGCATCATGAAGGTAACCGTGTCCCCCTCACTCAATGTTATGCTGTCACTCCGGTCTCTGTCCACAGTGTCGGTGCCGTTGATATAGATCTGAATATCATCATCGATCACGCCGTCGGTGCGGAGAAGCACGTCCTTCGCGCGTTTGATCGTGGAACCGAGCTCGCGGGTAAGGTCGGCGAGCGTCGACCCACGGAACTCGACAGCGATCTTCTTCTTTCCCAGGGGCTGAGTGATGAGGGGTAAGCTAAGGAACTCCACAGTAACTTTCATTTCTTCATCTCCAATCTCAGATATGGTACATACCCGCTGAATGCTCGCCTTTCTCCTTCTGCATCCTGGTGAGGTCTGCGAGAGTAAGACCGGAAAGCAATTCTTCCACCTTGCTGCTCAGCAGGCTCCAGACGTCGCGCGTTGCGCATTTCTCACTCCTCGGGCAGATAGTCTCGTCCGCGACACAATCGACGAAGGCGCAGGGACCTTCCAGGGCTGTGACGATTTCTTTGATCCTGATTTTATCGGGTGATCTTGTGAGAAGATAGCCTCCCTTTCTTCCGCGCAGCGCGCTGACAAGGCCTGCACTGTGGAGTATCGAAAAGATCTGCTCCAGGTATTTGCCTGATATATCCTGTCTCTTTGCAACCTCGGAGAGAAAGACAGGATTGCCATTTTGCGCATGCATGGCAATGTCCACCATGGCTCTGAGACCGTATCTTCCTTTCGTCGATACTTTCATAACGAACAAAGACCTTCTAAAGAATCGTGTCCGACGCTGTGGCTCGTTCCACTTCCTTGAAGTAGCCCTCAAACAGGGGCGAGGAGAGGTAGCGCTCGCCGGAATCGGGAAGAATCGCCACGATGGTCTTCCCGGCGCTTGTGGGCTCCGCGGCTATCCGCGCGGCTACAGCAACGGCTGCGCCGCACGAGATACCTGAAAGGATACCTTCCTCTTTTCCGAGCCTTCGAGCCATCTCTATGGCCTCATCGTCTGATACTGTCTCTATGCGATCCACCAAGCCCAGATCGAGAACCTTCGGTACGAAGCCCGCGCCGATACCCTGGATCTTGTGAGGATTAGGGCTGAGAGTTTCTCCCTTGCGTGTCTGGGAGAGTACCGGTGACGCGCTGGGTTCGACTGCAACCGAGATGATCGGTCTGTGCCTCGTGATCTTGAAATACCTGCTCACGCCGGTGATAGTGCCTCCTGTACCGACGCCTGCCACCACTATGTCCATGTTGCCGTCGGTATCGTTCCATATCTCCACAGCGGTGGTAGCCTCGTGAATTGCCGGGTTCGCCGGGTTTTCGAATTGTTGAGGCATGAAATAGCGATTCGGATTGCTTTCTGCTATCTCCGTAGCTTTAGCAATAGCGCCTTTCATACCTTTTTCTTTTTCGGTGAGCACGATGTTCGCACCCAGCGCTTTGAGCACTTTCCGCCTTTCAATGCTCATACTCTCCGGCATGGTGATGATCACCTTGTAACCTCGTGCCGCACCAACATACGCCAGCGCAATGCCTGTGTTGCCCGATGTAGGCTCTATGATCTCCATCCCGGGCTTCAGCCTTCCTGACTTCTCAGCGTCCCAGATCATGGCTGCGCCGATACGGCACTTAACTGAATAGGCCGGGTTCCTACCCTCAATCTTCCCGAAGATCTTTGCCTTGGTGCTGCCTGTGACACGGTTGAGCCGCACAAGGGGTGTTCTGCCGATCGAAAAGCTGTTATCCTCGTAAAGTATACCCATAGCCTTCTCCTTTGTCCCTATTAATCCTATCTGACTACTATAGTATTTAAGAAGTCTTTTGTCAAGTTCGCAGCTGATTAATTTAGATAATTGATTAAATAGGCGGTATCAGCTTGACAGGCACATTACAGTATGGGTAAAGTTACAGAAAGCTTGAGGAATGTATGCTCAAAATAACCGCTGACACTGACTGTGGCGTCATGGCACTTTTTGACATTGCCTACCATTCCGGCGGATCTCTTACACAGACGAAAGAGATCGCAGCACGGCAGGGGCTGTCGGAAGGGCACATCGAACAGGTGTTCCAGAGGTTGAAGCGGGCACGCCTGGTGAGGAGCTTGAGGGGGCCTGCGGGTGGATATCACCTTGCGAGGGCCGATGTCGAAATAACCATAGGCGATGTTGTCAGGGCAGTTGATGGACCGGTTCGGCTTGTGGTGTGCCTGCGAGACGATTGTAAACCAGGAAAGCGTTGCGAAAGGATCGATTCCTGCGTCACTCGAGGCGTCTGGCAGGCCGCATCAAATATTCTCATGGAAGTTTTCGATTCCGTGACACTGGCCGATCTGTGCGAACGCGCAAGGGCGTTCGGGATAGAGAGGGCTATAGACCGGGCATTGCTCTATGTTATCTGACGCCGCTGCCTCAAATGTATTCTCGCTCTCAGTCCGATACTGAGATGTACCATGGTAAGAGGTTCGGTGACGCTGTTCAGACGGCAACTGACATACCATGCTCAGTACCCTTTCAGATAGTCGAGCACGACCACCCGGTACTCGCAGCGTAGTTTTCTGTCCCTTCGTGCGTCAATCAATTCGGCTCGAAACGCGGAGCCGAATACCATCTCTCGCGTCAGGATAGGGACTGTTCCGGAGAAGATGACAAGCCCCTCCACCCCGCCGTCTTTTATCGCTGGTTTCACGAGACCGATAAGATCGCGAGCGGATATGATGGTGCCCAGAGGCGCTTTCTGATAGAGCAGCCACTCCTCAGCATCCCGAGGTTTAACCCAGCCCTGAATGGTCAGATCATCCCATCCCTCTTCAACATCATCGTATTTCCAGACCTGTGGGGAGAGCACGTTTGGACAGACCTGTTTTGACATCACGATGCTTTCCCGCTCGAGTTCTCTGTCCGTGTGATCGCTTCCCACGCCAACGAAAATATTTTCTGCGTCGAACAGTAGCACGAACTCTGCTTCACCTGAGGTCTTATTACCTATTACTTCTATCCGGTCATCCGCGGTGATATTGTCACTCAACACGGGGAAGATCATGGGAACTGATGGAGGAGCAGGTACGCCTTCACGACTCAGTTCTGCGAGGTGAGCCTTGACCGCCTCAACGTCTCTGCCCACGTACCCTCCGTTGACCATGCGTTTAACCCTGAACTGCAGGGGAATACTTGAAGCGCCGGTCACAACACTCAGTTCCAAACCTTTCATAATCACACCCCTCTCTTGCGACGCAAAGCCCCAGTTGCAGTCATTGCTCGAAGTTTAGGCCCGTTCACTTCAGAACGCGGTCATTTAGAAGACTGAACTCTTTTTGTATCGATTGTACCAGTCCCATGTCCACTTCCATGGAGCTGATGCATTCTTCCTCTGTACCCACAGCCAGCACTCCCCTCGGGTTAAGGCTCGATCGGCGAGACAGGCATAGCTTACGGCACTCTCCTCTCTCATCAGCCTGAAGATCATACCGGTTTTTCAATATACAATGTTTTTTGCACCTCGTAAATCAAGCAATTCTCATGGAAACTGGAGTCTCCCCGTCAGTAGAGTCATGGACGTGCGATCAGGGTCGGTGCCAATGCGCGGCCAACTTTACGCTATATCTTTTTTGAATCCTGCCGATAAACTAACTAATCGTCAGTGGGAACAATGGGAGTGAAGTATGCTGAAAGTATCGGTTGAGTCCGTGGGGCCTGGGGCGGTACTTGCCAAGCCGATAACAAATGAAACAGGCATTATCCTGATCGCCTCGGGCGTTGAGGTTTCTGAATCTCTCAAACGAAAACTCACCGGCATGGGTATCACCGAGGTCTTCATTGTTGGTAAGCGCATTCCGGAAATACCGAAGGACGAATTCGTGGCGAAGATTAACGCATCGTTCTCAAAGACCGAGGAGGATCCCCGCATGGTGGAAATGAAGAGGGCCTTACTCGCCCATATCGAGGAACTCTATTAATGCTTGATGTGGAAGCGGTACGGGCCAAAGTAGAAAGAACGAACGCTATTCCCACGATCCCCCTCGTCATCAAGAAGATTCTGATGGCTGTCGAAAATCCTTCTACCTCGCCCGCAGCCGTGAGCAAGCTGGTGTCGAGCGATCCCGCACTCACGGCCAGGGTCCTGAAGGTTATCAACGCAGCGATGTACGGGTTCGTCGCGCGTATTTCTTCGGTGAACCAGGCTGTCGTGCTCCTCGGCATGAACCTTGTGCGGGCATTGCTCCTAGGCATCTCCATGTTTGAGATGATGGAACAGGCTGCGATGGGTTTGTGGAAGCATTCCCTCGGCTGCGCCATAATAGCGAAAATGCTTGCTCAAAAGAAAGGCATGTTTGATCCGGAGGAAGCCTCTGTTGCCGGACTCCTGCACGACATCGGCAAGGTTGTGCTCAGCGTCCAGTATCCGAAAGAGTACCAGGCGGCAGTTGCTGCAGCCCAGGAGAAAAGCGTCTTTCTAACCGAGACGGAGGCGGAAATATTCGGCATGAGTCATGCGACGGCCGGCGCGTATTTTGCCAATACCTGGCGTCTGCCGAAATTCCTGGTTGAATCGATCCGCTCTCACCACCTGCCGCCTCTCACAAAATCGTTTCCGGTTCATGCGGCGACAGTACACATGGCCGACGTGTTGGTGAAGGCTTACAATGTAGGTTATTCGGGCGATCCCTTTGTTCCGGCTGTTCATGCAACCGCATGGGAGCTCTTCAATCTCAATGAAGCCCAGATGAAAGACCTGTTCTCAGAAATAAGTGATTTGCTCGCCCAGGTCGACGATTTTTTCAAAGCCTCTAAGCGTTGATAAGGTGGCCAGTTCTCTCCGTGATTCTTTCCGGCCACAGCGTTGAAACGCTCCTTTTCCTGCATTAAGCTAAATCCGAGAAGAGCTTGAAGATCGACTGAGCTGTAATTCCGCAGAGAGAGTCATGAGGGTTTCAAAGAGCGCGTTTGTTTTCTGTTTTCTTTTTGCAGCTTTTTCCTTAGCGCCTGCTGTGTCATCTGCCTACAATCGAACAGCACTGGAGATGCTCCTGGGAGAGAGGCAGTGTCCTCGCTGTGACCTGAGCTATGCCCCTCTGCCCAACTCCAGCCTCTCCGGCGCCAACCTCTCGTATGCCAATTTGTCGGCTGCCAACCTCGCCGGGTCAGACCTCTCCGGTGCCAATCTGTACGGCTCGTATCTCTCCGGCGCCATCCTGTACAATGCCAACCTATCGGGTGCTAACCTGTCCCATGCGGATGTTTCCGGTGCGACCGTTTCCAGGGCCAATCTCTCCGGAGCCAATCTTTCAGGAGTCAATCTCACCAGTGCTAATCTCTCTGATACCAACCTGTCGGGCGTGAACCTTTCCAATGCAAATCTCGCAAACTCCGACCTCTCCGGGTCGGACCTCTCCGGCGCTTACTTGTCAGGGGCGACCTGGCTGGATGGAATCACCCAATGTTCGTACGACTCGATCGGAGAGTGCTCAAGCTGGAGCGGGAAGATAGGGCAATAAGATAACCGGTTCGTTACCCGCTAATACTTCTTGAGCGGGACGTAGCCAACACCCGGCGAATTGTAGGTATCGGTGCCGACCACCTCGTTGGAACCGGGTTTCCGCCAATAGTACTCTTTGCTCTGTGTGTAGGCGTTTAACTTCTCGCCTGTGGAGGGGTCATAGAGATCTACGGTGCCGCGTCGCGTATTTGCGTCTTTGCGCATGGCTTCGTCAACGGCTTTCTGCCTGTTCTGTCCTGCCTGGATTACCGCCGAGTTATCCAGTGGATTATTCTTGGGTCGGATGAGCGTGTTATTCCCGCTTGCCTCTGCAGCGTTTGTAAGGACGATGCTCCTGGCGATTTGCGGCATGAAGGACCGGGCTTCCTGGAAATTCTTGTTAGCAGAGCGAAAACCGACGATCATGGCGTCATTGAGCCCTGCGTAGTTGGCCACGCCGACCTTGTACAGACCGGTTACTGGTAAGCCGTTGTCGTTGAAGGAGACGGTGCTCTCGATAAACTGCCACACCTGATACGACATATGTTCGTTCGGAAGCTTTTTTGTTGAGACAATTTTTGCATCCCTGTAACCGGGTACATGAGTGAATACCCACTGCAGAAAAACCTCGGGAGTCTTTGTGCCCCTTGAGCGCAGGAGCATGGCCAGAGACGCGCTGTAGACTCCATCGGGCGAAGTTAACGTGACGCCGGCGTTTGTTTCGCTGACCCGCCAACCTGCAGGAGCAGCCCACTTGAAGTATTTCCCCTGCTGCGGCTGAAGCAAGGCGGTGGAGTGGTCGGCATGTGCAGGACTCGCTGCGTGGAGGACGCCCTGAATCAGCCAGAAACCTAACAGAGGGGCAAGCAACAGCCCTAATGCTCTCCTGGATTGCTGCATAGAATGAGCCCCCTTCTTCGACATGCCTGATGACATACTATGGACCTTTGCAGGAAGAAAATCTTCTCTCGGGAGATGGAGGGGGAGCGCACTACGCTAGACGCTCTGGTTCATCTGGGAACCGGACGCCGGTTCTCCTGTCGCCTTCTTTGACTGGAGGTATTTTTCCAGAACCGCTGTGAGGTTCTGGGGGCTTATCGAGAGCAGGTCGACATTCTCGAGGTTCTGCACGGCCTGGCTACTTGTTTGCTGAGATTGAGTCGAACCGGATGATGTGCCGGTATCGCTTGGCTGGCTCTGCGCCTGTTCTGCCTTTAGAAACGCCTCAACCAGCGTGGGATTGTCCTTCATGAGTTGCGCATTCACAGCACCGAGCAGGAGGTTGTATGTGGAGGCGGTCGCATCAGATCCTTGAGTGTCGCTCAGGAGTCCGTAAAGGGGATCGCCCGATGAGCCGGACGCGCCTAGCAGACTGACGATGTCGTTGATGTTTTCAGAGCTTGGGCTTTGAGCTTGACTACCGGCGCTCTGAATCAGATTCGCCTGCCGGCTGTTCAGGAGATTGCTCAAAAGCGAACTGCTGATGCCGCTGATATCTGACATGCCTATCCTTCCTGCCTTGATCTTTTATCGACTCATCCGGAAGGAACTTAACCCCCTGCCGCGGAGACGTGTGTATAATTTCCCTTCCTGCCAGGAAATTTTTTCCTATCATGCGGATCAGTGTTGCCCGGAATGTCATCCGAGCAGCGAAGCAGGAAGCTCCAGATAAGATACTGAAATTGCGTAAACTATGGGAAAAGCCTCGCGACTGTTACGTGGTGTGGCGAAGCTCAGCCCATTGAATAGTCCGGCTTTCATGAACTGGTACACAGGTTGCACATAATGGAGGGTTCCTGTCGGGTCCGGGATCCGGCGGAACCGAATTACGGTGATTACAGGAAAGGAGGCATAGGATGTCGATTTCCACTATTTCGGATAGCACGAGCACCTATCAGGATCGTTTGAGCCAGCTCCAATCGGTGAGGCAGGATTTCACAAGCCTTTCATCGAGCCTTGCTTCGGGGGACCTCACCACAGCTCAGAGCGCTTTTGCGACGCTCATGCAGGATCTGGGAAGCACGAGCGCAACCACCAGTCAGCAGACCGGGGTTAGTAGCCAGATCAGCACTGATCTTACAGCCCTCGGCGATGCGCTCAATTCAAAGGACCCTACTGCAGCACAGAAAGCCTTTGCGACACTCGTTCAGGACCTGAAAGCCGGCCGTCTGCACCATGGTCATCGCCATCATCACAAGGGAAACACGCAGAACAATACAGATGCCCTCAAGACAGACCTTACAACGCTGGGCACTGCTCTTCAGTCAGGGGACCTTACTGCAGCACAGAAAGCCTTTGCAACGCTCATGCAGGATCTGGGGAATAACGGCACGCAAAACGCAACTGCTGCGGGCAGTACCAGTACTGCCACGGAGAATCAGGGAAGCACCACAGCGTCAATGCTTGGTACGTTTCAGGCAGCGAGCAGCACCTCGCAGAGCGGATCTGCCTCGTACGCTGCCACGCTGTTGCAGGCGCTGAACCTGTACGCGCAACTGGGCCAGTTTGGATTGAGTTCACCAACCGCAGCGTTGTTTTCGGCGACAGGATAACCCGTGAGAAGGCTGCGTTCGGCCGAAGGGAGGGATGCCTCCCGAATCCATTGCAAGACCGGATAGAGGCTGTTGCATGGATCTCTCGTGGTTTGGTTCGGTGCCTTTGTGGGAATCACTTGTCTTCTTCGGCAGTGTGTTGGTCGTAAATTTCCTTTTGTGTCATTTAATTGAGAGGAGGGCGAAAAGGAGCTAGAGAGAAAGGTAGCGATGCCGATAACGTAAGGAGGTTCCGTGATGTATCGGTCCCGGTGTGGTTGGGGGCGGGGCTACCTCGGAATCCCGGACGCGGTGAACCCGGCAAAAATGCACCGGGCACCACATTTCACGTAAGGAGGAAGATGATGTCTATTTCGAGTATCACATCAGACCCAACCGCTTTTCAGAACTATGTCTCAAACCCATTCCAACAGGTCAGGAAGGATTTTGCGGCTCTGAAAAAGAGCCTCAATTCTAATGATCTCCAAGGGGCCCAGAAGGCCTTTGCGATTCTCCAGCAAGATATGCAGCAGGTGCGGCAAACACAGGGCGGTCAACAGACGCAGAGATCTCATCATCGTCACCACCACCATCATGGTGGCGGCGCGCAGGGTACGCAAGATGCCACGTCAAACCCCTTGTCTGATTTGGCGGCAATCGGCAGCGCCCTGCAGTCTAATGATCTCCAAGGGGCCCAGAAGGCCTTTGCGACTCTCCAGCAGGACCTGGGCAATGCGGGTTCGCAGAACGCGTCCGCTGACTCTGGCATTACGAACGGGACTTCCGGCACTGACCTTGCCACCCTTAGCAGCGCCTTGCAGGCAAACGATCTCGCGGGAGCGCAGAGCGCGTTTGCCACTCTTATGCAGGATCTGCGGAATTCACTCGAGACCTTAGGTAATAGCGCCTCAGGTCAAACCGTTGGCACCAATGTAAACGTCTCGGCCTGAGAGCCGTTCTAGAGCCGTGCAACAAGGCAGGAAAATCTCCTGCACAGGATGTTTTCCTGCCTCAACTGTCAGCCTTGCGGTTATTCCACAAAAATAGCCGTCTCTGTATGATATTCGGCCATCTCTCTCCTTGCTTTGAGGGAAGTGACCGCCCGCCTTGCGCTCCTAAATCCGATTGACTTATATGGAGGGATCGAGTATTACAACGATGAGTCTGATTGCGCTTGTTCGCGCGCTGTAGCAGAACCTCATCTTCTTGATAAGGAGGCAGGGCATGAAGAAGGAGAATAAGAACAAGAAACCCGAAGGGATGGATCGGAGAAGTTTTCTGAAAGGTATGGCACTGGGTGCAGGGGCAGCCCTCGTTCTTCCTGCCACGGCATCCGCGCAATCAGGGACGAGGCCGGTTCAGGAGGGCTCCGAGGAGAAGATCGATATGTTCTGCCATGTACTGCCCAAGAAGTATAAGGAGGAGCTCTTTAAGAAATCGAAGCCCTGTTACTATCTTGAGGCGGACAGGAACAAGCCGGCCTTGTTCGACCTTGATATGAGGTTTAAAGATATGGACAAATTTCCCGGGATGCGGCAGGTATTGACGTTAGGTGCGCCGCCTCTGGAATATGCGCTCTCGCCCACGGACGCTGTGGAACTGGCCCGTATGGCAAATGATGGCATGGCTGAGCTGGTGGAAAAGTATCCGGATCGTTTTGTCGCGGCTGTGGCCAGCCTGCCGTTGAACAACGTTGACGCCTCTCTCCGTGAAACAGACAGGGCGATGAAGGAACTGAAGTGCAAGGGGATCCAGATATTCAGCTCTGTCAACGGCAAGCCGATCGACCGGCCGGAGTTCATGCCCTTGTATGAAAAGATGGCTCAATATGATCTGCCGATCTGGCTCCACCCGGCAAGGGATGTGGTTGTTCCTGACTACGTGGATGAGAACACCTCGAAGTATGCCCTCTCGACTACCTTCGGGTGGCCTTTCGAGACGACGCTTGCCATGTCCCGTCTTGTCTTCAGCGGTGTCATGGACAAGTATCCGAATATAACATTCATCGCCCACCACTGCGGTGCGATGATTCCCTTCTTCTACAGACGTATTCCGCAGCCGGCTCCTCCTGGGGCGAAGCTGATGAAACCTTCGGTTGAGTACTTCAAGCGTTTCTACACGGATACGGTGCTTGCGGGAAACACGCCAGCGCTGATGTGCGGGCACGCTTTCTTCGGTACGGAGAAGATAACCTTCGCCACCGACTACCCGTATCCCGGAGCCAAACCTGACGTTGCAATCGACGACGTTATCAAGTCGGTGGAGCAGATGAGCGTGCCTGAGGAAGACAAAGCCAAAATTTTCTCAAAAAATGCAAAGCGGCTTTTGAAGATGACCTGAGGCGTGCAGTGCACGTGTGAAAGTACTTCTTGTCCAGCCTCCGGTAGAAGATTTCTACGATACGTCCATCAGGACCTATCCCCTCAATCTGCTCTACCTCGCAGCGAAGATACGAGACCGCTGCGATGTGTCGGTCGCGGATTTGAGAACGGGCAAAAGACGCATGCTTGCCTTCCCGGGCGAGTATGAGGATCTTGCCCCGTTCTATCGTGTCGAAGCAGAGACTCCCTTTTCACTCTTTCGCAGATACCACCGCTTCGGCGCCACGAAGGATGAGATCAGAAAGATCATCGAGGATGGGGCGCCGTCGGTTGTCGGGATTTCGGCCTCCTACACCACCTACTCGCTGGAGGCGCTCGAGGTGGCGAAGATTGCGAAAGAGGTTGACAGGAACATCATCACCATACTGGGCGGGACGCATGCCACGCTTTTCCCGGCGCACCTCCTGGCACATTCATTCGTCGATTACGTTATCCGGGGAGAGGGCGAGACTCCGCTTGCACGCCTCATGGAAAGACTGCACAACGGGGATCATCTGCGATCCGATCCGATCAGTGGCGTGAGCTTTCGGAGGAACGGCCACTTTCGCATATCCGGTATCAACATAGAAGAAGAGATCGACCTGTTGCCCGACAGATCGAGGATTCCTGCGCAGAAGTACAGAATCAACAAGAGAAGATACACGTTCTTCCTCACGTCCAGGGGGTGTCCCTTCAACTGCAGTTTCTGTGGCAAACCTCCTGTCCCCTACAGAAAAAGGAAGCTTGCCGGCATAGAAAAGGAACTTACCGAATGCATTGATCTGGGCATCGAGGCCATCGACTTTGAGGATGACATGCTCAACCTGGACAGATATTTCTTCACAGAGGTGCTGAACCTTCTTCGCGGGAAGCGGCTCACTTTGTCGGCGATGAACGGGATTTATCCTGAAACCGTCGATATCCCTTTGCTCGAATCGATGCACGCGGCAGGCTTTCGCAGGCTCAATTTTTCTTTGGTGGATGTGCGGGAATCCATCCTGAAAAGCCAGGCGAGAACTCTTCCGAAGGCTTTCCTGGAGATGCTTCCGTGGCTCGAATCATCTCCCTTTCTCGTGGAGACGCATTTCATTATCGGGCTACCCGGCCAGGAGCCCGAGGATGTAATCGAGACCCTCCTCTTTCTCATGGGCAAAAGGCTCCTTCTGGGGCCGAGTGTTTTCTATCTTGCCCCGGGGAGCGACGCTTTCCGGGATATTGTCGGCGATGAATGGGAGCCGTATATAAAACTCATGAGGTCGAGTGCACTCTTCCCGGCCAACAATCTCTTCACAAGGGAGATCACGTATACATTGATGAAGCTCGTGCGCTTCATCAATTATATGAAGCAGGCGATAGATTTATCCAGCGAGCACAGTGATCGGGAAGGGGAGGCCGGGTACCCGCGTGCGGGTGTCTCAGAGATCGGCAGATCGGGTGATGTAGGGGCGCTGTCAGACATACTGAAGGCGCCCCCGGAGACCAAGGCCCACGACCGGGAGATAGTTCGGCGACTGCTCGTCGAAAAGCGATTCACCTGCTACGACGTTAGAGAAGAGCGTTTCGTGGATGAACCTCACGACAGTGCGCTTGTCAAGTTCTTCTTTGAGAAAGCGAGAGGCTTGACGATTAAAGGTTTCAAAACGGATGGCAGCGCGAACGTGGACGTGTGAGTAAGAGGGCGAATTATGTCTTCTTGAACACAGCGACGCCCGGGTTATCGAGGAACTCCCATTCCCCCCGGACGCCCGCGTGGAGCGCGGCCAGCTCGATATGAAGCATTGCGATACCGCAATCCAACCGTTTCGATATGGTGTGGAGAAGCTTGGTATCATCAACTGAAATGGTTAGCGTGTCTTCGGCTATCCTGAATCGCCAGGGCTGGCGATTGACAGCAGATGGCGCGAGACGTGCGGCCTCGATTGCTTCTCGCGCCCACGAAGAGAGACGCTCATCCTCACCCTCTTTCAGGAGTTTAGAGAGCGGTTTACGCTTGTGCGTGCGGCCGAAGCCTGTCATGAGCCTTTCTTCGAAAGACCAATCGCGTGGCGCGTGGCCGATTGGGATCACAGAAAGAACCTTCTCCCGCTCATGGACGTCCGCCAGTCTTGCAGCAACGTCCGGACGAAAGAGACCGCCGACCCAACATGTGTGCAGCCCCATGGCAACAGCTTCCAGAACAATGGCCTCTCCGGTATAGCCTGCCCGCTCCTCTGAATGGACGCTCTCCGTATTGCCCACGACAGCTATAAAGGCGCGAGCTCCTCTGATCTTGCCGTAGTTCCCTACAGCTCCCTTGAGAACCAGGTCGGCCGACCTTCCAACGAATTCCGCGCGCGCGTCGGGGAAGGGCCTGAATTCCGCACACAGGCCCGCGATCCGCGCTTCCGCTTCGGCAGGTAGGGGCTGTCCATCGAAGCGGCGGCGCGACCTTCTGCGTCCTATGGCTTGGTGCCAGCGCTCAAAAGGTATCGTGCTCGCATCCACAAGGTTATGATACACGATTTATGCTGTTATACCAATTCGCCCTCCAGCACAGAGCTTAAAACAGTAACCGATTATTTTGTGCCGACGCCGCGTATCACGATCTTCCCGGGTCTGTCCGGAGCGCCTTCGATAGTGTAGGAGATGCCGATGAAGCGCGCCCTCGACATGTGCCCCGCAGATCGCTGCAGCAGCTCGTACTGCTAGGAAGTGTTGGGGCATCGAGCGGTGAGCAGTGAGCAGTGTACCGCGGAAAGCAATCCATGAACAGGAGACGGTAAGAATTGAGCGACGTTCGATAACCAGCGGCTACAGTCCGGTTACCGGACGACAAAAGTGGTCGGATGCCATTTATAGCTATCAGGATATTAATCAACTGCTTACTGCTCACGGCTCACCATTAACCGTTTTCAACGCATCCAGCTTCCTCCGGTCACGCAGATGGTCTGCCCGGTGATATACTCGCCTTCTGTCGCTAGAAAGAGAACAGTTTGTGCCACGTCCTCGGGTGTTCCCTTTCTGGGGTAGGGGATCATGTCCTCCATTCTCGTTATTTCCTCTTGCGGGTAGATGTGCGGAATAAACTCGTTGTATATAAAGCTCGGAGCTACGGTGTTAACCGTGATGTAATGGGCGGCAGCCTCCATGGCGAGACATCTGGTGAACGCCGTCAGTCCTGCTTTTGCTGCGGCATAGTGAGCGTGACCTGCAGCGAGACCCATGAAGGCTGCTGTGGAGCCTATGTTCACTATCCGGCCCGAGCCCTGCCTGATCATCGAAGGCAATACTGCACGGCAGCAATAGAACGTTCCTCTGAGCGTCGTGTTAAGCACCAGATCCCACTGCTCATCGGTCATATCGATAACCTGCGTGGGCCGGTTGGTGCCCGCGTTGTTGACGAGGATGTCGATCGAACCGAATGCATCTAATGCTGCCTTCACTGCCGAATCAACGGCACCTTTTTGTGTAACGTCGCATGCGACACCCAGCGCTTCAACACCTATTTCATTCGCAATCTCCTGGGCCACAGAGCGGGAACGCTCCTCATGAGCGTCTGCTACGACCACCCTTGCTCCTTCTCTTGCAAGGAGCCGCGCGCATGCCTTGCCTATGCCGGCGCCTGCTGCGCCGGTCACGAATGCAACTTTGTTATTGAGTTTCATAGGAGAATACCTTCCTTCCTTGTACCCGTTCTACTTCCTGCCCGTGATTGAAGTGCTATAAGCCTCCCGAGCGCAGAGCACATTATAAAGCCCGTGCTGCCAGCTTTCAAGAAACTGTAGAAGTACAGACCGCCACACTCTTTACAGGTAACTGATTCGGCCATATACTACTATTGACAAAATCGAGACAAAAGAGCGGGGGCAAACTATGGCGACGTTAAAAGGATCGCAGACGGAAAAGAATTTGTTGAAGGCATTTGCAGGCGAGTCGCAGGCGAGGAACCGGTACACCTTTTTTTCCTCTCAAGCAAAGAAAGAGGGGTACGAACGGGTCGCATGGGTTTTCGCAGATACAGCCGACAATGAGAAGGAACACGCGAAGAGATTTTTCAGCTTCCTCCAGGGGGGCGACGTTGAAATAAACGCCTCGTATCCTGCCGGCCCGGTAGGAACGACAGAAGAGAACCTGAAAGCGGCTGCAGCCGGTGAACGTATGGAATGGGGGACTCTTTACCCCGATTTCGCTGAAGTAGCGGAGAAGGAAGGTTTCCCTGATATAGCACGAGTCTTCAGGATGATATCGGTTGCTGAAACAGGACACGAAAAAAGATATCTCGCCCTGCTCGACACTATCGCAGCGGGTACGGCCTTCAGGAGAGATACGAAGGTGACCTGGCGGTGCAGGAACTGCGGGTACCTGCACGAGGGCCTCACCGCACCGGAATCGTGCCCGGCCTGTGCCCATCCAAAGGCCTACTTCGAGGTGAGTGAAGAGGGCTATTGATACGCGTCAACCGGGGACCATGAGCCTGGTCCGTTGGGAAGACGCATACAGCAATATATAATCCGCTGAGGAAAATAGAAATCGATCCGGAGGCTCCGTATACCTTTAAATAGTGAGCCATATCTTCCGGCGTCGTGAGTCTACCGCAGGTTGCGTCTGCTTTCTGATTGAGGATATAATCGAGGGCTGCATTTCAAGGGGGTTCGCATGAAGATTGCATTTGTCGGCGCTGCCCGGCAGGTTACCGGTTCCTGCTTTCATTTGACCGTGGGCGAGAGGCAGTTTCTTGTGGATTGCGGCATGCAGCAGGGAGAGGCGGCGGATGACGCAAACCGGGCCCCTTTCTCTTTCAATCCTGCCGACATTGAATGCCTCTTTCTGACGCATGCCCACCTGGACCATTCCGGATTGATACCAAAACTTGTGAATGACGGGTTCAAGGGAAAGATTATAACCACCACGGCTACCGCGGATCTGATCAGGATTATGCTCCTCGATTCCGCTCACATCCAGGAAAAGGACGCGGAGTGGATGACAAAGAAATCGTTTCGCACAGGAAAGGAACAGGTTTTTGAGCCCCTTTACACGGAGAATGACGTCAAAACCTCTATGAGGTATCTAAGGCCTGTTATGTACGATGAAACGAATGATCTGGGAAACGGGATGAAATATCTCTTCGTGGACGCGGGTCATATTCTCGGGTCCGGTTCGTTTGAACTTTGGTATCCGTCGGACCGCGGCCAGAAGAAAATCGTTTTTTCCGGGGATATCGGCAAGAAGGGGAACCTGATCATCGAGGACCCGGAATACACGCTGACCGCCGATTACGTGGTCATGGAGTCCACCTATGGGAACCGGTTTCACAAGGGCCTGGAACAGAGCATCGACGAGCTTGCCGCCGCCATTAAACTGACGTTCCAGAAGGGCGGGAATGTTCTGATGCCGACATTCGCGGTGGGCCGGACGCAGGACGTAATGTATATACTAAACGATCTGGTGAGAGAAGGGAAGCTGGAGCCCATGGACCTTTACGTGGACAGCCCCCTTGCCGAAGAGGCCACCAACGTCTATCTTTCTCACAGAGAATACTTCGGCGAAGAAGCGAAAAAGCTTTTCCAGATCCAATACAAGGGAAGGGCAGTCCGGATCCATTTCACGAAAACGGTGGCTGATTCGCAGGAGATCAACCGTATAAAGTCGGGTGTTATCATCATGGCAGGCAGCGGCATGTGCGAGGGCGGCAGGATCGCTCACCATCTCAAGCATAACCTGTGGAGGCCTGAGTGCAGCGTCATCTTCACGGGCTTTCAGGCCCGGGGCACCCTCGGACGCAGGATCGTCGACGGAGCAAAGCGCGTGCGTGTCCTCGGCGAAGGAATAGCTGTCAAGGCTGCGATCTACACTATCGGCGGCTTTTCTGCTCATGCAGACCAGAAGGAACTGCTGGAGTGGCTGGGCTCCTTTACGAGCAAGCCCGAAGTGTTCATAGTGCACGGCGAAGAAAAGACAGCCCTGGAGTTTGAGAGCATAGTCAAGGAGAGGCTGGGATTGGTGACTCACGTACCAAGCAAAGGAGAGCAGTTTGAGATATAGATTTTAGCAAGCCGTAAGCAGCGAGCAGTAAGCAGTTTAAAGGCATCGTAAGCTGCGAAAAGCGAAATGCAGTGTGACCGCGTAGTTACATCGTCAACTCGGACTGCTCACGTTTGATTCCGATCTTTATCAACACTGCTCACTGCTGACTGCTAACTTTTAACTTTCACCGAAGGAGGCAACACATGATTCACGGACAGACTCAGGAGTTTTTCAACGCGGCTGACTACTTTGTTGACCGCAACATCAGGCAGGGGCGCGGGCATAAGGTGGCTATTTATACTGAGCACCGCAATTACACGTACAATGATATCCAGAAGGTAACAAACAAAACGGCCAACGCGCTGCGTGACCTCGGCGTCCGGTTCGACGATCGAATCCTGATCCTCATGCTCGACGTCCCTCAGTTCTACGCTATTTTCTGGGGAGCCATCAGGATAGGCGCAGTACCGATACCGGTGAACACAATGCTCACGCCGGAGGACTATGAATATTACCTGAACGACAGCCGTGCACGAGTGCTTGTCATTTCAGACGAATTCATACCGATTATCAAACAGATCAGCGGTGAGCTCCATTATTTGCGGGACCTCATCGTTATCTCGGAAACACAAGGGGCGTACCCGCCCTTTAAACAGATGTACTGGCGGGCTCCGGCGACCCTCAAGACCGAATTTACCACAAAGGACGACGTGGGCTTCTGGCTCTACAGTTCTGGTTCCACCGGTTCTCCCAAGGGTGCGGTACACTCCCAGTACGATATGGTGGTTGCTTCCCAGAGCTACGGGCAGAACGTGCTCCAGCTTACCGAAGATGATATCTGTTTTTCCGGGGCGCGGCTTTTCTTCGCGTACGGACTGGGCAATGGCATGTACCTGCCGATGTCCGCAGGGGCCGCAAGCGTGCTCAACCCGGGCAGGCCTACCCCCGAGACCATGTTCAGATATCTGGAAAAGTTCAGGCCAACAGTCTTTTTTGGTGTGCCCACGCTCTATGGTCAGATGCTCGCTTACAAAGAAAAACAGGATAAGGAGCGGGGAACCAAGCCCGATCCCAACTCGACCCACGAGCTCTCATCCGTTCGTGTGTGCGTGTCCGCAGGCGAAGCGCTGCCCGTAGATATTTTTACACGATGGAAGGAGCGCTTTGGTGTGAGCATACTCGATGGCATCGGCTCCACGGAAATGCTCCATATATTCCTGTCGAACCGCCTCGACGATCTGCGGCCCGGCTCCACCGGCAAGGCCGTTCCGGGTTACGAGCTCAAGATCGTCGATGAAGAGGGCGCAGAGGTGCCGCAGGGCGAGATAGGAACATTGCTCGTCAAAGGCGACAGTGCAGCCCAGGCCTACTGGAGGAAGCGTGAGAAGACGCGTCAGACCATGCAGGGCGAGTGGATAAACACCGGCGACAAGTATTTTGCAGACAAGGACGGTTTCTATTATGCTGCGGGCCGTGCGGACGACATGCTGAAAGTGGGCGGCATATGGGTTTCACCGCTGGAAGTGGAGAACTGCCTGAGCGGTCATCCCGCCGTGCTTGAGGTCGCGGTCGTGGGGCGCAGGGACGAGCAGGACCTGGTGAAGCCCGTGGCCTACGTGGTGCTTCGCGAAGGTTTTTCGGCTTCCGAAGAACTGGCTGAAGAGTTAAAGAAGTGGGCGCTCGACCGGTTGGCCAAATTCAAATACCCGAGGTGGATAGAGTTCATCCCCGAGCTGCCGAAGAGCGCGACCGGCAAGATACAGCGATTCAAGCTGCGCTAAGAGAACTGGCTCACGACTAATGGCTCACGGCTCGAGGAATGATAGAGGATAGGGATGTATCCATCGCAGGTGCACGCAGACGGGCAAAGCGAGCGCTGATCACAGCAAGATTTCCTATGCGTGTACCCGGATTACTGCGATGACTTTTCCCTGGATCTCAACGTTGTCGGCTTTATGATAGATGGGCATCATGTAAGGATTGCACGGCTGCAGGCGAACCTGCCCGCCTTCGAAATGGATCTTCTTGAGGGTGATCTCCTGCTCATTTTTGAGCCAGGCCGCAACAACGTCTCCGTTGCTGACCCTCTTTGCCGGTTCCATGATTACGATGTCGCCATCTGCAATCATTGCATCGACCATGGAGTTGCCCCGCACGCGCAAGGCATAAATGTTTTTCTTCCCTTGCACCATCTGGGCTGAGACTGCAATGTGCTCCCCGGCTGTATCCCATGTATCAGCCGGGGGGACCCATACGGGGTGCCCTGCGGCGATCACCCCGAGAAGGGGAATCTCCGTCTGCCCCTCCTCTGCGTTCTTTTCCTTGGCGAGATTGATGCTCCGGAATTTTTCCCGGGCACGGCTGATTAATCCTTCCTGCTCAAGCGAATCGAGGTGATACTGCACCACTGAAGGGCTGCTGATCTTGCACCCTTCGGCAATCTCCCTCACCGTTGGTGCGTAGCCCTTTTTCTCCCGGAATCTGCGGATGAACTGAAGAACCCTTGCCCGCGTCTGTGACCCCATACTAGAATAAGTGTACTAATCGTGGCAGGAAAGTCAAGTAAAAATAGAATCGCATAGTGCCTGGACCGCGCGACCATGGAGATGATTCTTCTTGACGAATATGCATCATGACTAGT